>DASWNL010000255.1:0-7427 GCA_036399215.1 Abditibacteriaceae bacterium | reverse complement strand
TAAATTCTTCTTTCCTTAATTGATTGCTCCGTTAGACATCATCGCGAAACGATTGACTTGCAGATTATTGTAAATCATCCAGCCACAACTCGCGCACTTCACCTTTTTGATTCGCCTGCCAGATGCGCCCGGTTTCAACGTGCAAGCATGATAGCCAACCACCGCCATAAGCGCGTGTATCAATACAGACGGCGTGGCCTTTATTGTTCGGCAAGCCACTTCGCTGATTGGTATGGCCACAAATCATGGTCTTGCCGCTTTCATGCGGCGCTGGATTGTGAAAACGCTCGAAGAAAAGCACAAACTCCGGCTGTTCATCTAAGGGCACATCCGGCCATAAACCGGCATGAACAAAGATGTGCGTTTTTGTCTCGTAATAGTCAACCAGACCATTTTTAAGAAAATCCCAATGTTCTTGCGGCACATTGTCAATATTCCCGCCATACGATTGCAACGTCGCTTCGCCTCCCAAGGATAGCCAGACGTGAAACGATGAATGTTTATCGCGAGCATCACAAAACATAATGTCATGATTGCCCCGAACCGCGACTAACTTTTCTTGCCACCAAAGCGAAATCAACAAATCCAAGACGCCGCGTGAATCTGGGCCGCGATCTGTGTAATCACCAAGAGTAATCAGCAAATCATCCTCGCGCAAATCCACAGCGACGAGCAGCGTTTCCAAGGCCGTTAAACAGCCGTGAATGTCGCCAATAGCAAGCGTTCTCATGAGTCTCTATTATGGCTGCGAAACAGCATGGAAAACAAACGCAACCTCATCCAATCCCTGATGTCCGACTTTCGAGAGGCGATACGAATTGAATCAATTGAGTAACGACAATCTTCTTTATAATCGCCGGAGCGGTCAGCGCTGTTTGTTAGATTTTCTACGCAGAAAGGAACTGGGCCTTGCCCTCGATATGATCCGACAATTTCATTTTATTCCGGTGTTGCTTATTACCGTGCTCATGACGTCCTTCGGTTTCGCCCAGGGCGATCCCGGCATGGAGGCGAAGTTCGTCGCGATGGTGAAGGATTCCACGCTTAAGGGCACCTGGGCACCCATCATGGGAGGGCAACTGGGTTCAGAGAAGAAGGACGAGGCCTATCGCATTGTTCGGGCGGAGAAGAAGGAAGGCGACAAATGGGCCATCGTCTCGCTCTTTGAATTCAACGGCCAGAAGATCGAGTTTCCCATTCAAGCGACCGTGAAGTTCGCCGGTGACACGGCAGTTCTCATCTTGGATGACGTCCCCGCCGGCCCCGGCAAAGCCAAATGGTCGGCCCGTGTGATGTTTCATGATGATGTTTACACCGGTCGCTGGTGGGAGGCTGCAAACCGCGAGCACGGGGGAACGATTTCGGGCACTGTCTCGCGCGAACAGAAGTAGCCAGGCCGAGCATCCGGCGCCCGCTTTTTGTGAGACGTCAACCTTCTCCCAAAAAGCGGGCGCCGCGCACGGTGGCCAAGGTTTCGCAGATGTCTTCGGTCATCTTCAAAACCTGTAAGGGTGTGAGAACGCGCGTGCTGATAGCGATGCCTTCGCGCGGGCGCAGGCTGATGTGTTGCAAGTTGCGCTTGTCCTGCGATTGATTGAGTTTGGTGAAAACTGCGGTTGTATCTTCATTTAAAAAGGTATCGCCGATTTTAAGGCGAATCAAAATTTCATTTTCGCTTTTGGAAATGCCGCGCAGGCGGGCCAGCAAAAGCTGCACGCGGATTTTTAAAACGCGAATCAGGTTAAATGCCGGTTGTGGCAAGGCACCAAAACGGTCGCGCAACTCTTCTCGTAAGGATTCGACATCATCAAGGGTTAAAACACCACTTAATTTGCGATAAAAATGCAGGCGGTCACCTTCCTGCGGCACGTAATCATCCGGCAAAAAAGCGGCAACCGGCAAATCGGCTTCGGGCAGGCTCTCGCGGCGAAAGCGCACTTTTTGCTTTTGATTCGATTCCAAACTTTTCACGGCTTCGCTGAGCATTTCAGCATATAGTTCAAAGCCAACCTGCGCGATGCCGCCGCTTTGTTTGGCACCGAGCAGTTCACCCGCGCCTCTGATTTCCATGTCACGCATGGCGATTTTGAAACCGGCGCCGAGGTCGGTGTTTTCCTGCAAAGCGGCAAAGCGCTCTTCGGTTGCGACTGATAATTTGCCACGCGCGCCGCTGAAAAAATAAGCATAACCCTGGCGCGGGCTTCGCCCAACGCGCCCGCGCAACTGATACATTTGCGACAGCCCTAAAAGCTCCGAGCGGTCAACGATAATGGTGTTGACATTCGGTAAATCCAGGCCGTTTTCGATGATGGTTGTGGACAACAAAACATCGGTGCGGCGATGCATGAAGTCAAGCATAACCTGTTCCAGTTGTTCATCGCCCATCTGCCCATGACCGACACCAATGCGTGCGTGCGGCACCAACTGGCGCAGATGCTCGGCAACATGGTGGATGCTTTGGATACGGTTATGCACATAGTAAACCTGGCCTTCGCGCTCGATTTCGCGTTCAATAGCCTGGCGCACCACGTCTTCTTTGTAGGGCGCGATAAAGGTTTTTACCGCCAGGCGACCGGGGGGCGGATCGGTGATTAAAGACAGTTCGCGCAAGCCGCCGAGGGCAAAGTGCAAAGTGCGCGGAATCGGCGTGGCCGAAAGCGTCAGAATATCCACTTCGCTGCGCATCTCTTTGAGTTTTTCTTTTTGCAGCACGCCAAAGCGTTGCTCTTCATCCACGACAACCAAACCTAAATCACGAAACTGCACATCACCGGACAAAATGCGGTGCGTGCCAATCAGAATATCAACCGCGCCTAAGCGAACATCATCAGCGATTTTGCGGAGTTCGCCCGGCGTGCGAAAGCGCGACATCACCTCAACCCTTGTCGGATAAGGTGCCAAGCGTTCGGCAAAGGTCTGATAGTGCTGCTGCGCCAAAACGGTTGTCGGCACTAAAACGGCGACTTGCCGGCCTTCCTGCGCCACTTTAAAAGCGGCGCGCACCGCCACTTCGGTTTTACCGTAACCCACATCGCCGCAGACTAACCTGTCCATTGGCTTGGGGTTTTCCAGATCGCTTTTGGCATCTTTAATGGCCTGCAATTGCGACGGTGTTTCTTCGTAAGGAAAGGCCGATTCCATTTCGCGCTGCCACGGCGAATCGGGCGGGTAGGGCATCTTTTCGGCCTGTTCGCGCGAAGCGTAAAGCTCGGCCAACTGTTTGGCAATTTGCGCGGTTTCCTCGCGCACGCGCTTTTTAGTGCGCTCCCAGGCGTTGCCTTTTAAAGAGTTAAGCGGTGGTGCGGCATCGCCTGAACCGAGATATTTTTGCACGCGGTCAAGTTGCGAAACCGGCACATACAATCGGTCGGTGCCATCGTATTCGAGCAGCAAATAATCATTAACCGCGCCGGCTACTTCACGCCTCGCTACGCCGCCATAACGCGCGATGCCGTGATTGATATGCACCACATAATCGCCTTCGCGTAAATCGCCTAAGTCTGTAAGTGCAGCGCTGTCGCCTCGCTTCGCGGTAACTTCGCGCTTCTTTTTCGACTTGCGTTTGGCCGCCAAACGCACCGGTTCGGTGCGCCAACCGAACATTTCGGAGTCGGTAAGAATAGCGAGATGCTGATTATTGGCTGTTTGTTGGTTGATTAAATCGCCAAAACTGAAGCCTGAACTTAAGCGTTGGCCCATGACCAAAACCAGACCAGCCTGCACTTCGTTGACCGCATCTAATAGATGCACATGGCGCACATCACCATCGGCTAAAATCTCGCGCACGCGCCGCGCATGGGCGCTGGACAAAACCACAACCCCGCCGCGCCGCTGCCAGGCTTTTACCCACTCCAAAAGCTGATCTAATTTGCCACCGAAAACCGGCGGCAAGTGCAAATCTAAATTTTGACTTTTGAATTTCGGCTTTTGAATCTCATCGTCCTGCGCCACATGAAATTCGGCTTGATTGAAATCATTCGCGCGCTTCTTCAAGGTTTCAAAATCAACCAAAGGGCCGGCGGGCAGGCGCAAGGCATCTCCCGCTGTAATAGCGGCTTCCCTTGTGGTTTCGTCGTCTTCTAAGAGGCGGGTATTCTGGCTCTGGCAGCGATTCGGATCGGCCCAGATGACTAAAGAGTTCGGCGGAAGATGGTCGAATAGTGTTGGCTGTTGCGGATAAAGCAAGGCACGGTAGCGATCAAGGCCATCAAAGTAAACGCCTTGCCGTAAGCGTTGAATATCGCGCCTAACGGCTTCAACTAATTGGTTGGCTTCATCCAACTGTCCGGCGCGGCGCAACTCAGCGGCTTGTTCGTCCAGCAAGTCCTGCAACTGCACGGCTATTTTGCGACCCTTTTCGGGCGCCAAATAAATCTCGCGCGGTGGTGTCAGGCGCACATTATCTAATTTCGTTGTGCTGCGCTGCGAATCTACATCGAAGCAGCGAATCGAATCCACTTCATCGCCAAAGAGTTCAATGCGAATCGCTTCGCGTGCGGCGGGTGGAAAGAAATCAATCAGCCCACCGCGCGCGGCAAAATGGCCGGGCGCTTCCACTTGCGGCATTCGCTCGTAGCCTGTGCCGGATAAATGCTCGATAAATTCATCGCGTTCAAGCGTTTGCCCTTTGGCGATTACATCATAGCCGTGCCGCAGTTCACTGGGCGGCAAAGTCGGATGCGCTAACGCATTCATCGGGGCAACCACAACAGTTGGCGAAGTGCCGTGCAGAATATCCAGCACAGCTAAGCGATCTTGCACCGCGCCCCGGTCGCCGGTGCCTTCTTCAAAACCAGCGCGGTCGGGAATGGGAAACAAAGCCACTTCGGGTGGTGTGGTTTCGGATAAAGCAAAAATCGCCTGCAAATCGCTGGCGGCGTTCTCCGCCGCTTCACTGTTGGGCACGATTAATAAAACGTGCCCGCCGCGCGCATTTTGTAGTGCTGCCGCTAAGGTTGCCCACGAAGGCGACGGCGTGCCGTGCAAAATAACAGATGAATCTTGCGAGGCTTTGGAAAAATCGAACTGCGAAGCGACCAGATCAAGAAATTGCATAAAACCAGAACAAACCAAACGGCGAAATGACAATACAACGCACGAAAAGCCCCGGCGCTTTCCGTGCCGGGGCTGTGCGTTTATTTTGCTTTAGTTTAGCTACGAAGAACACCGAAAAGTAGATTTCTTCGTGAATGAAATCAGCTTTTGACCAACTTGGCCGGAAAACCTTTGCGGGCAAAGGCAGCTTCGAGCTTTTTGGCGTCGGTTTGCTTCGGGTTGAAGTGCAATGTGGCGCGCTTGGTTTTAAAGTCCACTTGAACGGCGCTGACGCCTTTTTCTTTGGTCAACCCGGCTTGCAAGCCTTTGGCGCAGCCGTCGCAGGTCATGGCGCTAACGCTGTAAACCGCACTGTGGCCGCTCTTTTTAGCGGTGCTTTTGGTTGGAGCTTTGGCGCCACTTTTTAAAAGAGCAGTGCGTGAAAGCTGTGAACAGCAACTTTTGCCGGCAGTTTTGGCGGTTTTTTGCGAGGGACAGCTTTTGCAATCCTTACCGGCCCAGACCGGTGTCATCAGGCCGCACAACGCGGCGGCTAAAATCAATTTCTTCATGGTTTTCCTTTTGAAATTTTCAGAGTTTAGGAAACGCACAGCCGAAGGCTATGGTTTCCGATTTCGGCACGGCGCGGCCATCCAGGACGGCCACAATGGCGCTTTGCAGGTCGCGCTCGCGCACGGCCTTTGGCTCGAAAGTATCGTCATCAATGCGTCCGTGATAGCTCAGACGACTTTTTCGATCAAATAAAAAGACTTCGGTTGAGCAAGCGGCGTTGAACTGCTTCAACAGTTGTTGATCTAAATCCATCACAACCGGCCAACTGTAATTTTGTGCTTTGACAAATTGTGCCACTTCTTCTTTTGTGTCGGTTTTGCCATTGGAAAACACATAAAACGTGCGCAAGCCGTGCGGGCTGAATTTTTCGTCCAACTCTTTCATGCGCTTATCGTAGGCTTTGACACATGGGCAAGTGGTGTCGGCGAACATGAAAAGTGTGGCTTTGCCTTTAAAATCACTAAGCTCTAAAGTTTTGCCGTCCAATGTTTGCAGCGTAAAATTCGGCGCAGCCTGACCGATTTTTAAAGGCCGCTGCTTGGCCTCGTTTTGCGAAAAAGCGTGCGGCAAATTCGGGTCGAGCTTGTAGCGCCTTTCGGGTAAGGCTTCGCCCGAACTATGTCCAACTATTTCCTGGTTTGATGAGTTCGCCCCACCGGGCGTGCAGCCGGGCAGAGCAAAAGGTAAAGTAACGAATAGAGCGCCAAGGGCGCTTAAAGTTTTCAACGTCATATCGTCTCCCTCAACTCAAAGTATGACCCCGTGAAGGGTTTCTTTCATCGCTAATCCGTTATTGTTGCATCAATTGCTAAACTGCCTGTCGCGAAAAGAAGGGAGCAGTTTATGGAATGGCTTTTAGCCGCCTTACTGGGCGGATTTCTTGGATTTAACGCTTTGGCAACGCCGGATAGGGCTGCCAAAACTATGGAAGCCTCGCTGCGCAGAACCTATCCGCAGGCAACAGTTAATGCCGAAGTCGAAGGCAAAAAAGGCCGCGCGGTTTTGAAAGGCCACTTTCGCCGCGTGCGACTGGAAATGTCCGGCATCGGCGATATAGATAACCTGCCGTTCTCAACGGGCAAGGCCACCAAACTTGGTTATTTAGGTCGTCTGGAGTTGGCGCTTTCCAATTTTCGCTTTAGCGGACTGCCCATCGAAAGTAGCGAATTCACTTTTGAAGATGTCGCTTACGATTTCAATGCCTTGCGCAAAGAAAGCAAACTCTCCATTGTGCAATGCGGCCCGGCGCAGGCAAAAATTATTTTAGGCGCCGGGGCTTTGCAACAGCACTTCGGCGATAGTTTGGAAGGTGTTACTGATGTTAAAATCTCGCTGCGCGGGGGGCTTTTACATCTGGATGCCAAGAAAAAGTTGCCGCTCATTCCCATTGGCGTGCCGTTTCATCTCAGCGCGCGGCCTATTGTAAAAAACCAAAATGAAATTTGGCTGACCGAAGGGCGACTTTCTTTTGAAAACACAACGGGCCTGAGCCTGCGCGTTAATAATTTGTTGGCCGACTTGAACCCGATTTACGCTTTCGACCCGCAAAAAAAGTGGCCTTTCCGTATCCAGTTGACAAGTGTGGCGGCGCAGAATAATCAGATGCAAATTAATGCCGCTTTGCATTTCGCGAACATGCCGCAACTCTCGCAAGGGCGCGAAGAAGCGCAACCGCGCATCGCTTCACCCCTGACCTGGGCACCGGCAACGCCTTAATTCACCTTTTTATCATGGAAACTTTGCAAAGAACTTGTCTGTTTGAAGAACATGTGGCCGCCGGAGGCCGCATGGTGCCCTTTGCCGGTTGGGAGATGCCGGTG
>DASWNL010000254.1:0-2629 GCA_036399215.1 Abditibacteriaceae bacterium | reverse complement strand
CGCAGTATTACAATCCCAAGCGCACGCGCTCATTCATTACTTCGGGTGGCTTGGGCACGATGGGTTATGGTTATCCAGCAGCGATTGGCGCTAAAGTTGGCTGCATTATGGGCCATCGTCCCGAAGATACTGAGGTCTGGTGCATTACGGGCGATGGCTCGTTTCAGATGAACATTCAAGAGTTGGCAACGGGCGTTTTATACGACATTCCCGTTAAAATCGCCGTCCTCAACAACAGTTCTCTGGGCATGGTTCGCCAGTGGCAAAAGCTGTTTTACTCGAAGCGGTGGAGTGGCATTGACCTTTCCAAGTGCCCCGACTTTGCCAAAGTGGCCGAAGCCTATTCTGCCACAGGCGTAACTATTACCGATGCCGACGAAGTGGCCGATGCCATCCGCGAAGCGCAAAAGAATCCCGGCACGGTTGTGTTGAACTTCCTGACTGACACGGAAGAAGATGTGTTTCCGATGATTCCCGGCGGCACTTCGATTCACGACATGATGCTGGATCACTCTGGTGCTGTGGCGGTGCCCGATGCTCAAGGTAATATCCGCCGACCGCAAAACGGCAGCAACGGAACATCCAACGGCAAAATCTCAACCGAGGAAATCGCGCCCGCTTCCGAAGGCACTTACGTTTCCGAATGGACGGATGACTTGAAAGCGGGCCAGCAGAAGATTTGAATAGAACGCGAATTTCGCAAATTGTCGAGAATTTACGGCAAATGATTTAAAAAAGATTTGCGGAAATTGATTGTAATTTGCGAAATTCGCGTTCTATTGACGGAGAACTATGAACCAAACAACTATTGCCTCGAATGTGCCCGCTCAGGCCGAGGGGCTTTTAATGAACAACGGCGTGCCGACGATTATTTCCAGTGGCAGGAGCGGCCAACCGGGTGTGAATGTGATGAGTGGCAGCGAACAGTTGCACACCATTTCAATTCTTGTCGAGAATACTCCGGGCGTTTTAGCGCGTGTCTCGCACGTTTTCGCGCGGCGTGGCTTTAACCTCGAAAGTCTGGCCGTCTCACGCACCGAAGACCCGACGGTTTCGCGCATGACGATTGTCGTCGCCGGTGATGACAAAGCCTTCACCCAAATCGGCCAGCAGCTTTTCAAGTTGATTGACGTGATCAAGGTCATTGACCACACCCGCGATGAACTGGTCGGGCGCGAATTGATGCTCATCAAAGTGCGCGCCGAAGATGCCGCTGCGCGTGCCGAAATCATGCAAATCGCTTCTGTTTTTCGTGCCAATTTAGTGGACATGAGCGAAAGCACGCTGATGATTGAAATCACCGGCAAGTCCGATAAGCTTGATGCCATTGGACGTATGTTGGAAAAGTTTGAAATCCTCGAATTAGTGCGCTCCGGCGTGATTGTCTTAGCACGCGGCGAAAAGCAAACGTAGAACCAGACAGCAGGAGGCGGGCGGCGGGAAGCAGTTGGATGCTTACTGCCTCCTGCTTACTGCCTCCTGCTTACTGCCTCCTGCCCCGATGACCTCCGTTCTTGAATTCAAAGAAGCCACGATTCGCTTTGGCGGCTTGACGGCGGTGGCGCCGCTGTCGTTTGCCTTGCCGCCGGGTCAATTAGCGGCAATTATTGGCCCTAATGGAGCCGGAAAGACGACGGTTTTTAACTTGATTACCGGCGTTTATGCGCCGACAGTGGGCGAAATTTGGTTTGAAAATCAGCGCGTGGCCAGTGCGGGACGATCTCTAAAACCACATCAACTGACGAGGCGTGGCATCGCCCGCACTTTTCAAAACATTCGTTTATTTGGCGATTTATCGGTTGAAGATAACGTGCGCTGCGCTTTTGCCGGACGCGCCGGTTATGGTTTGATTTCGGCGCTCTTACGCGATGCCAAACAAGCGCGCCAGGAAGCATGGATCAAAGAGGAAACGGCCCGTTTGCTGGAAATCTTTGGTTTGGAAAAGCGCAGCGACACTTTAGCGCGCAATTTGGCTTATGGCGAACAGCGCAAATTGGAAATTGCCCGCGCCATGGCAACAGAGCCAAAATTATTACTGCTTGATGAGCCAACTTCAGGCATGAATCCTTCAGAAACTAATGAAGTAACCAAAACCATTCGCCTGGTGCGTGACCAATTTGATTTAACGGTTTTACTCATCGAGCATCACATGAGCCTGGTGATGGGCATCTGCGAACGTGTAATTGTATTAGATGGCGGAGTGAAAATCGCTGATGATGTGCCGCAAAAGGTGCAAAATGACCCGCACGTTATTGCCGCTTACCTGGGTGAGCCGGATGCCGAGTTGGATAAAGCAATTGCCACTGGCGAAGCGGTTGTTTAAAATAAGGGCGCCTGTCCATTATCAATTAGGGAAAAGCCTGACAACGCTATAGAAAAAGCCTTAGGCCAAAAGCGTGAAGTAGAAGACGAACTCTTTCCATGCAAATCGAATTTCTCGGCACCGCAGGCTATCATCCCAATGCGCAACGCCATACCAGTTGCTCCTACGTTACGGGTATTCCCCAGACGGATGACTGCGCCATTGTGTTGGATGCCGGCACCGGCTTATTTCGCTTGATTGGCCGCGATTTGCCCAAAACACTGCATATTGTTCTCTCGCACGCCCATCTTGACCACGTTAGCGGAT
>DASWNL010000253.1:0-3624 GCA_036399215.1 Abditibacteriaceae bacterium | reverse complement strand
CCGGTAGTTATGCCCCGTCCGCAAAACCCATTGGAAAATGTCCACCAATAAAAAAGGGATTCGCTAAGCGAATCCCTTTTTCTTTAAACAATACGATTAATGCAGCACTACCCCAGGCGCTGCCGGCGTTCGGTAACCCGGTTCTGGCGCACGGTATTGTGGCTGATAAGGCGGTTGGTATTGTGGCTGATAGGGTGGTTGATAAGTCGGATGCTGCGGCTGGTAAGGTGGTTGATAAACCGGCGCGTTAGTCTGTTGTGGATTACTTGTCGTATTGCGATTGAAGCCAACCCACTGCAAGCCGCCTGCTAAAGAAAGCACATCGCCTTGCGCGCCAGCGCTTCTGCGGGTCGAAATCATAAAGAGGATTAACGCCTTTAGTCAACTCATCCACAATAAAGTTGGGCAAACGTAGATTCGCCACGGACAAGGCCAGGTTTTCAGCGCGCACCTGGTTCGATTGCACGCTGAGCATTCCTCCAGCCTGAAAAGGCACGTTGACGCCGTAAAGGTTCGCTTTGCCGCCCACCCAGGCGCGTCCGCCATCGAAGCGCAAATAGGGGTCTTTAATCGAAGGCAGACGCGGCGTAATCAATCGAGAGGCTTGATCAGCACGCAGTTGCAAACGCAGATTTCCCGGCTGCCAGGACTTGATGTCGAAATCGCCCTGCAAAGCCTTCACGAAATCGAAGCGAATTTCGCCAATATCGGCATCCAGGCGATCATAACCTACGCCTTGCAAGGTGAAGTTGGTCAGATTCAGTTTCACGCTGCCAATGCGGCCATTCTGCCCGCCTAAGACGCCGCCTAAAATATCGCCCAGATCACCGCCGAAAATGCCGCCAAGGTCGCCACCAAAATCGCCGCCTAAAATATCACCCAGATCAAAGTTGTTTTTGCCGCTTAAGGAGTTTTGGCGGCTCTGAACGCCTTGCAGGCGCTGCAACCGCTTGGTTTCGGCCTGATTCGCCAGGGCCAGCAAGTTATCCAGCGAAGCGCCATCAAGTGTGACGTTGAAATGCTCAAAGTCGCCCGGTTGCCGAGAGCTTTTGCGGGCCGCGTCCACACGCAAAGAGCGCATCGGGCCGATTTGACGGCGCAGTGATGCTTCCGCCGCCCGACTGAGCGCATCGTTTGAGTTGCCGACATTCTTCAAATCACCGGTTGAAGAGAGTAATGCTAAAAGTAAGAGCCAATGCATAAAAACCACCTCATATCCAAAACATCGCTTGGACGGCAGATAGGCCGTTCTGTTCACAAGCTGTTCTGGCTTTGAGTTATTGTTTGCAGCAAACTGTTGGCCGTGAAAACCGCTTACTTTACACACGAAGTTTTTAAAGAACACTTAACGGGCGCAAATCATCCCGAACGTCCTCAGCGCCTAGATGCCATTAATCAGCTTTTGCAGGCGCAACCCTGGCACAACGAACTGACGCGACCGCCTTTTTCGACGGCCTCGGATGAGCAGATTCTGCTTTGCCATCCGCGTGAACACCTCAACAAAATTCGCCAGATGGCCGAGCAGGGTGGTGGCATGATTGACGGTGATACGTTGGTATCGCCGCGCTCCTTTGAAGCGGCTTCGACGGCAGTGGGCGCGGCCTGTGCGGCGGTAGATTCTGTGATGAAAAACGAGGCAAAAAACGCTTTTTGTGCGCTTCGTCCGCCAGGCCATCATGCCGAAACCAACCGCGCAATGGGATTTTGCTTATTTAGCAATATTGCTATTGCTGCCCGTCACGCCCAAAAGACGCATGGCCTGAGGCGTGTGGCGATTGTGGATTGGGATGTGCATCATGGTAATGGCACGCAAGAGATTTTCTACGAAGATCCTTCGGTGTTCTTTGCCAGCGTGCATGAATGGGGCATTTATCCGGGGACGGGGCGTGCTGACGAAACGGGCAGAGGTAAAGGGCAGGGCACAACTGTGAATTATCCGTTGCGTGCCGGTGCCGATGGTGCGCATTATTTTGAAGTTTGGCAGCGTCTGGGCGAGCAGGTTGCGGCCTATAAGCCTGAACTGATTTTAGTGTCTGCCGGCTTCGATGCACATGCCCGCGACCCATTGGCGCACATGGAATTGCAAAAAGACGATTTTGCCGAACTGATGCGGCAAACTAAGGAGTGGGCTGCTGCGCTCTGTAACAATCGTGTGATTTGCCTGTTGGAAGGCGGTTACGATTTAACGGGTCTGAGCGAATCGGCAGTTGCCGTTATTGAGGTTCTCCAAGAAAATCATGAGTGAAACCACCAGTAAAACAGCATTGCTTTTTGACGATAATTTGATGACGACAGCCCGCGTGCGCTCGCAACTGCAAGCTATAAGTTATCAAGTGCAGGTTTTGAAGCGTTTGCCAGAACAGGAAATGACCGAAGTGGAACTGGTCATTATCAATCTCGGCTCACGCAGTTTGCCCGGCATGGCACTTATAACATCTTGTTTGCAACAATTTCCCGGCGCGCGCGTTGTAGGTTTCTGTGGCCACGCCGAAATAGCGATTCGCCAGGAAGCGAAACAAGCGGGGCTAAAACGCATTCTAACTAACGACGAAGCGCTGCAAAACTTAGCGCAAAGTTTAGGAATTCAATCTCATCATGACGTTCAAAAAGAACCGTAATTTGCTGACGAAAATTGTAATAAGCCTTGCTATAGCCCTTAGTTCAAGTGGTTTGGCTGTAGCTGAAGAGCCAAACACATCTACCAATAAAATCGCTGTCCTCCCCTACGAAACGTTGAGCATTGGTAACCAGAGCGGTTGCAAAAAACGCGCTCTCTTTGTGATTTCCGATGCTGGCGAATGGCAAAGAGTCTGGGGTATTCATACATCAGGGTTGACTGAAGCGCCCTCAATGCCCAAAGTGGACTTTTCGCGTCAAAGTGTGCTGGCGATTTTGTCGGGCGAGCGTAGTGATGGCAAGTTTTTGCAAATCGCGCAAATCGTGCGTAGCCCGCAAGAAACAGTTGTTTATTTTGCTACAGATGCCGAAGAATCGTGGCTCAATGTAAGCCAGATGCCCAAAGCCGACGAAGTAGCGCAACCCTACGCATTTCTCGTCATTGATAAACCTGCTACGCCCATGCGTTTTGTAGATGCCTTCGCGGCGCAAAACAATTGTAGTAAGTGCGTTGTAAAATAAGAAAATCTGGAGTAAGAAAACCAAATAAAAAGGCGCGTCCGTCAACTGACGGACGCGCCTTTTTATTTGGTTTTCTCTTTTCCTTTAACGCGCGACTTTGTTGCCGCCGCGCATGACCATGAAAATGATACCGCCTAAAATGGCCCCAGCGATAAGGCCGATGGCGGCTTGTTGCATGGCAAAACCGGCGACCGCCGCAATAACTAACACCACTAATGCGGCTATACCAGCGGTGGATGAACCGCCACTCCCACCGCCATCGCCACTTTTCGGGAGATTCGTGGGAGTGGTCACAGGCACTTTGGACGTGTCGTCACGCATGCCCAGAACATTGCCCTGATCTTGTGACTGAGCAGGCTTGCCTTCCAGTTCGCGAATGAACTGAGCATAAGGCGGCACCGTTTCGCCAGCCAGCAGTTTTTGGCGATAATCGTTGTATTTGGCTCGCTTGGCTTCATCGGTTAAAACCGTGCGTGCGCCAGGTAG
>DASWNL010000252.1:0-4810 GCA_036399215.1 Abditibacteriaceae bacterium | reverse complement strand
AGGCTGTCACCGAAGGCACCACCGACTGCGTGTTAGTGAAAGATTTGCAGGGTCGTTATCTAATGATCAACTCCGCCGGCGCTTTGCGGCGTGGGAAAACGGCTGCGGAAGTCTTAGGGAAGGTCGATAGCGATCTGTTTTCAGCCGAGACGGCACGTATCCTCAGCGAGGCCGACCGCCGCGTATTGGCGGCGGATGTCACGCAGACTTTCGAAGAAACCACCGTCGAAGATAGCGTAACACGCACGCACCTGGTTACTAAAGGGCCGCATCGCAATCCGCGTGGTGAAGTTATCGGCATCATCGGCATGGCGCGTGACATTACCGAGCGCAAGCAGGTGGAAACGGAGTTGCAACGCGCTAAAGAAGAAGCCGACTCCGCAAACTTGGCCAAGAGCGAATTTCTCTCGCGTATGAGCCACGAACTGCGCACTCCTCTCAATGCCATTTTAGGTTTCGGTCAAATCTTGGATAGTGAAGACCTGGACGCAGCCTCAAAAGAGAGTGTGGGTTACATCCTCAAAGGCGGACGGCATCTGCTTGACCTTATCAATGAGGTTTTAGACATCGCGCGTGTTGAGGCCGGACGGCTTGACATGTCTCTCGAACCGATTGCCCTTGATGACATTGTGCCCGAAGTGTGCGCTCTGGTGCGCCCTTTGGCCGCAGAACGTAATATCCATCTGAGTGAAAGCACCTCGGCACTAAGTCCTCTCTATGTTTTGGCGGATAGCCAGCGGTTTAAACAGGTGCTCATCAACCTGCTCTCTAATGCCATCAAATACAATCGCGAGGGCAGTAAGGTAGAGGTTTCTTGCAGCCAAAAGCCGGACGGATGCATCAGCATCGCGGTTTATGACAACGGGCCAGGCATCTCATCACAGGATCTGTCGAAACTCTTCGTGCCGTTCGAGCGCTTAAATGCTTTCCGTTCCGATATCGAAGGCACCGGGTTAGGACTGGCTTTGTCTCAACGCCTGGTGACGGCCATGGGCGGGAAGCTCACCGTGGAAAGTATTTTGGGCCAGGGCACGGCATTCACTATGGAATTACCGCAGGCAATCTCGACAGAGAAACAGTTGTTGAATGTGCCGGAAGGCATGAAGCATTTGGAAACAAATGAGGAAGAAGAGCAAACCTACTCCGTTCTATGCATAGAGGATAACCCTTCCAACCTTCGGCTCATCGAAGCCATCTTCCGAGGTCGTCCAGAGATTAAGTTGCTAACCGCCTTGCAGGGTAGCATAGGCCTGGATATGGCGCGCCAACATGCGCCTGACCTCATCCTTTTGGACTTGAATCTACCCGATATACATGGCAAAGAAGTGCTGAGCCGCCTTCAGGAATCAGCACGAACTAAAGAGATTCCCGTTGTTGTCGTGAGTGCTGATGCGACCCCAAAGCAGGTGGAACGATTACTGGCTGCCGGGGCCAAAGCCTATCTGACCAAACCTCTCAACATCAGCCAATTCTTGAAAACTTTGGATGATCTCCTGCATCCAACATCAGTAACCTGATAAGTAATTTAAAATTGAAATGATCATCCCTCAAAAAAAGGCGTTACGCTGTCTGTTGGCGCTCGCTTCACTTAGCTTCATGAATATTTCGCAGGCACAGGAAACGCCGTTCCCACCACCAAAAAATTTGGTCGATGTGGCGCAAGCGGGCAAAAATATTCAGCGCACCATGACGCTTTTAGCAAGCAGCACACCCCAAAAGCGCAACACAGTTAAGATTTTGTTTTACGGCCAAAGCATCACCGAAGGCAGTTGGTGGAAAGCTGTCGAGGCCGATTTGCGCCGCCGCTTTCCCGATGCCAATCTCATCATTGAAAACCGCGCCCTGGGCGGCTTTTCTTCGCAGCTTTTAGTGCATACCGCCGAAGCCGATTTGTATGGGTTTTATCCCGACTTGATGATTTTTCACGTTTATGGCTCACATGTTGATTACGAAAAAATCATCCAGCGCACCCGCGAGCGGACTACGGCGGAGATTCTGATTCAAAACGATCATTTAAGCCGCGAGCAAAATCCCGATGAAAACACCGACCCGGCACAGATTAAGGATTTCAGGCCGTGGGAGGGTTTTTTCAATTTTGTTTTTCTACCGGACATGGCGCAAAAATACCAAACGGCGTTGCTTGATCAACGCGCCTTGTGGAAACGGTATTTGAAGGATTACAACCTGACGCCGGGCGATTTGCTCAACGATGGCGTGCACCCGAACGCGCGCGGCAACTTTCTGATGGCGCAAGGGGTGAACTCTTATTTAGTGCGGCGCGCCGATGAAACTATTGATCCTTATAATAGCGACACGGTAAAGACTTTGGTGGTTGGCAAAGACATCTTCTGGCAGGGCGATAAGCTCATTGTGCCTTTTAACGGTAATCGCATTGATGCCATTGCCAAAGCCGGTGCCACAGGCAGAGCACCAATTTTAATTGATGGCAAAAAGCCTTCGCAAATTCCCGAAACCTACGGCTTTACACAGGCTGTATCTACGCCCGGCGGCAAGTGGCCGGTGATTTTGAAAATTGGTTCGCAAGCCTTGCCGCAAATGGAAGAGTGGACGCTGGATGTGCGAAAAGATGCAGCTCATGAAGGACCATTTACCTTCTCGTTGCAAGGCTCGAAAACCGGCGCCGATGGGCAAGGTAATTCCAGGGAGCGCTTCGTGTCCAAATCGGGGCGCATTGTGATTGAGCCAACCGACTGGAATGTGAAATATTCGCTGGATTTGCCCGGCATTAAACCCGTGCCGGATAAATTCACCGTTAAGTGGCGCGATGTGGCGCACTTTGTAGATGAATTCGCTCCGCCTGAAAACAAAGAACCAAATACGGAAAACGTGGTGACTTTAGCGCAAGGCTTGAAAAACGGCGCACACACCGTAGAAATTAGCGGCGCACAAGATTCGATAGCAGCACTGCGCATTTATCGCCCGCTGTTAGACCGCGAACCTTAAAGGCTATTTAAAAAGTCCCCGAAGGGAAATGCAAGTGTTGTTTATGGATTCCACCTGCCCGCAAGCGGGCAGGTGGAATCCATAAGTCACGCCACATGACACCTGCCAATTCAGCGACTGCGCGGTTCAACACCAAACAGATGGCGCACGAAAAAATCCATGCGGCGCCTTTGCCCATAGGGGCTTTCGCTTGCGCCATGCCCCGCGCCGGGAAAGACAATTAACTCGAAATCTTTGCCGGCTTTGATTAAGGCATCGGCTACTTGCATTGTCGAAGCCGGATCAACATTGGTATCCAGTTCGCCCACTGTTAAAAGCAGTTTGCCTTGCAGATTTTTGGCGTGCGTAACGTTGGAGTTATCGGCGTATTCCGGGCCAATGGGCCAGCCCATCCAGGCTTCGTTCCACCAGATTTTATCCATGCGGTTATCATGGCAGCCGCAATCCGCCGCCGCTGCTTTGTAAAAGTCACCGTGAAATAATAAAGCACCTAAAGCGCTTTGCCCTCCGGCGCTGCCGCCATAAATTCCTACGCGTGATAAATCCATCCAGGGCCGCGTTTTGGCCGCTTCTTTCATCCAGGCAATGCGGTCGGGAAAGCCGGCATCTTTCAAGTTCTTCCAGGCCACATCATGGAATTTTTTGCCGCGCCAATTAGTGCCCATGCCATCCATTTTCACAACGATAAAGCCCAGTTCAGCCAGCTTTTGCAGGTTACTCAAAGTGCTGAACGATTTGGGTGTAAAAAAATCATGTGGCCCCGCGTAAATCGCTTCGATGACCGGATACTTTTTCGCGGCGTCAAAGTTAGAAGGCCTGATAATGATGCCGTAAATATCTGTTTGTCTATCGCGGCCTTTAGCAGTAAAGCGTTCGGGTAGCGTCCAACCAGTTTTTAATAACTCGCTAACATCGGCCTTTTCCAATTCGCTAAGCAGAGCGCCATTTTGGGCATCGCGCAAGTTGATAACCGGTGGGCTATCAACCCGTGAAAAGGTATTAATGAATCTCTTGCCATCCGGCGAGAACTGCCATTTATGAGTGCCGTCACCTTCAGTCAAGATTTTAAAATCGCTGCCATCGAAATTCACCCGCGCCAGGTGTTCATAATAGGGGTCTTGACCGGGCACAATACCCATGACACGCAAAAGCAACCGGCGTTTTTCTTCATCTACTTTTTCAACTTCGCGCACCATCCAATTGCCGCGCGTGATTTGTTGTTTTAGCTTGCCGCTTTGGGCATCGAACAAATATAAATGGTTGTAACCATCGCGTTCACTGGCCCATAAAACCTCATTGGTTTTATCGAGGCGATGCAGATAGGTTTTTTGTGAGTAATCAATAAAAGTTGGGCTGTTCTCTTCAATAATAGTTTTTACAGTGCCGGTTTCGGCATCCACGCGCAAAAAGCGCATGACTTGATGGCCGCGTTGGTTATACACAAACGAAAATGCGCTATTATCCTTGTCCCAGGCCAGGTTGGTAATGCTCCAGGGATTAGAAAACAGTGCATCGGAAATAGGAATTTCTTTTTGGTTTTTTGCATCGAAGAGGCGCGGACGCACGATTTCAATCTGGTCGCCTGGCTTCAAATAATCAATAGTTTTGAGCTTTGGTTGCAACTGGTCGGCGGGCGAAGATTCAACGAGGTAAACCTTGTGTTCCTGGGCCGGTTTGACTTGGCGCACAACATATTTCGAGCCATCCGGCGACCATGAAAAGGTAGCTGTATAAGCGTTCTCTTTGCTACCGTCATTTGTCAGTTGCGTTTCTTTATCACCTTCACGCAGCCAGATATTATAATCGCGGATGAATGCCCGATTGGAACTGTTATTGTCAGGTCTTT
>DASWNL010000251.1:0-6883 GCA_036399215.1 Abditibacteriaceae bacterium | reverse complement strand
ACCCTTTCGCTGAACACCCATCAGTAGGACAATCTTCACCGATCTCCATGCCCGGCCAGGCACACTCCGATGCATCACACCAATTGGCCGACTCGCATCAGGAGGAAGATACTGAAGAGCCTATCGAAGGGGTGATTGTCAAAGATACTATCGGGGACACACAAACCGTCCCCTTACCAATCCCGACAACTGAAACAGTGCGGGAGGATGAGCAAGAGCCAGAAGACGAGACGGCCCTTGAAGATGAAGCAGTGCTCAGGAGCGATAAGACATCTGTTAGTGAACAGAACTCTATACTCGGTTCGATAGATGTGGAAGCGCGATTGGTAGAGTTAGCGTATGCGGCGGTTTTGGATAATAAACGCCACGCAGCTAGCGGCTTCACTAACGAAGAAATTGTTTTCGCATCTGTGATATACCAGGCCATACACCTTGAGCGCTTAAACGTTAGCGGCGAGCAAGTTGCCGCTGCTGTAAAGGAGGCCCTTGCAAGGTATGGCTGAAGTTGAAGTATTTGCCGCTCTTGCAGGTGCTGTTATTGCAGGCATATTCGCGCTCATCGCTAACGACATCGGTCAGGATCGTGAACAAAATAGGCAGAAGACTGAGTGGTTTAGGGAGAAGCTCATTGAGGCATACAGCTAATGTGATTACTATCTCGTCAAGTTGAAAACTACCAGGAAGACTGCCAATGCAAACGATTAAGCACGTGCGCCAACACTATAGTGAACCGCAAAGGTATTTACTGCTACTCTAAGCCTATCATAGTGACCAAGCGGATAAACAACATTTAGGGAGAGCATCCGCAAATCTCCAAACATCAGTAGAGAATGATGATGCGGTTCCCCATAAAGCCGCTGATGCTCGGCGAGAAGTTAAAGATTTACTGTGGGCTGACAAAAGTGTTAAGGCCTGATGTTTATAAAGGCATCAACAGCGCGCAAATAAGTGCGCCCATCGGCGAGATGTCCAGCACGCCTTCGCGCACCATCACGCACAGAAAGTTCGGAGTTTGCGGAAGTAGCGATGGACAGTAGCGGGTCGGGTAGGCCGCTTCATTTTGGGATTACGCCAGCGGCCTTCGGGTTCGAGATGCCCATCTGTCACGTGCGCCAGAAATCGGCGCAATTCTGAGGCGCCGCACTGGTTATGAGCTTCGCGTTCGAGAAACCAAACTAATTTTTCGCCAACGTGCTTGCGAAACTCGATGGTGCGACGCGAATGTTGCTGGAATTGGCAATCGAATAGCCAATCGGCAATCTGGCGCGAAACGTCGCGGGCCTGTAAAACATCACCAATATTTGGGGGATTGGATAGGTGCCGAAGCACCAATGACGCCGTTTGAAGAGGTGTCATTTTTTGTGAAAGCAGGCGTCTTTTTTTGCATTATTGCTCCCGAAAATGTAAATTTTGGGAGCAACCGAATACCACGAAGAAAGTGCTAAAACCCTTATAGAATAAGGAGAAACTCGCATTTTCTCCCTACAGGATTAGTCACTTTTACGGTCCCGACCGGATTCGAACCGGCGGTCTCCTGCGTGACAGGCAGGCGTGTTGGGCCTCTACACCACGGGACCAATTAATTAAAAATGCAAAATGAAAAGTTAAAAATGAAAATTCGTTTTTGCACTTTGCATTTTTAATTTTTCATTCTTTGGGCAAGGAGGGACTCGAACCCCCGGTAGCCTGCTTGTAAGGCAGGTGCTTTAGCCACTAAGCTACTCGCCCCAGACGCAATGTCGTTTTCTACTTCTCATCGCGTCGGCCTCACACAATTTACAACAAGCCGCTGAAGGGGTCAAGATAGGTAACGCAGTAAATCTGTAATTTGCTCTGGTTTTCTTTTTCGAGCGCTTTAGGTGGGTTTTGCGACACACTATCAAACAGTGTCAAATACTACCAATTGCAATTCTGAATTCTCAACTGTAGATTCCAGCCTGTTATTCATGACAAACCTGCACCTTAACAATATGCATCCTAACAACATACATCCTAAAACCATCGCGCGACGGGCGGCACTGCAAGCCTTGATTGCTGTGGAAAGTGAAGATGCGCCCTTAACTTCGGCATTAGATAAAGCGATGCGCGCCGCTGATGTATCATCCCAGGCGCGGCCTTTCGCGCGCGAAATCGTATCTGGCGTTTTGCGTCAGCAAAGCAGGATTGATTGGACGCTGGAACCGCTACTCAAGAAACCCCTGGGCAAGCTGGATGCTCCGGTGCGCGCTGCTTTACGTTTAGCGGCCTATGAACGGGCCTGGTTGGCCACACCATTATCTGCCGTTGCCAATGAATACGCCGGACTGATGAAGCCCTTGCGCCTGGCATCGGCAACGGGCTTTGTCAATGCCATCGCGCGACAGTTGCCCGGTCAACCACGCGCTGTGCCACACGATTGGCCTGTGGCGCAAAGGCTATCCCTTGAGTTTTCCCATCCACTGTGGATGGTCGAGCGTTGGCTGGCAGTCTTAGGTGAAAACGAGTGTGCCGCTGTGTGTGAAGCTAACAATGAAATCGCGCCCTTGCATTTGCGCGTTAATTCGCTGCAAAGCAAGCCTTCGGAAGTGTTAGCTACATTAAAAGCGAGCGGTTTAAATGCGCGAACCGGTCATTGGTCACCGGATGCGATTGTTATCGAAGCCGCTGGCTCCCCACTGGATTGGCCGTCCTGGAAAGCCGGGCACATTATCGCGCAAGATGAAGCCGCGCAATTAGTCGGACTCTTTGCTTGCCCGGCGCCCGGCAATCTCGTTATTGACTGCGCCGCAGCGCCTGGCGGCAAGACAACGCACTTGGCGCAATTGATGGGAGATGAAGGTTTGATCATCGCCTGCGATGCGGCACCGGGACGTGTCAAACTGGTAGAGGAGAATGCGCGGCGCCTGGGGCTTTCCTGTATTGCGGCGCGCACAGGGGATTTGCGCGCCTTATCCAATGCGTTACCTCAGGCCGATTTGGTGCTGCTCGATGCGCCTTGTTCAGGAACCGGCACACTGCGCCGTCGCCCTGATGCCAAGCACCGCAAGACGCCTGAACAGCTTACGCAACTGGCACAGTTGCAGGCGGAACTGCTGAAGGCGGCGGCTTCATTAGTCAAGCCCGATGGCATTTTAATCTATTCGACATGTTCGCTGGAAACAGAGGAAAACCAAGGGCAGATTGAACGCTTTTTAAAAGAAAATCCATCCTGGCGTGTGGCTCCGGCGATGGAAAATCCGGGCGCGTTGCCTGCTGCTACAATTGAAGCTGTCGGCACGCTGGAGGGATTTCTGCAAACCTGGCCGCATCGCCACGGCTGCGATGGAATGTTCGCGGCTAAATTAAGGATGAAGGCGGAAGGATGAGGGATGAAGAAGCGCCTGCGGCAAGAAGATACCTGTAAAAATTAGCGGCGCATAGCGCCTTTTCATCCCTCATCCTTCCGCCTTCATCATTCGAATGCCATGCCCATAACTGTTAATACTTCCCAGCCACGTCCACCGAAAAAAGACCCGGTTTTGCACGCCAATAATAAGTGGCTGACGTGGCTCATTGAAGCGGCCATTATCGCTTTGGCGGTGCTGGTGGTTATCATCGTGCGCGTGAAGATTTACAACGTTTCGATTGTCATTTCGCGCTCGATGGAGCCGACGCTGCATATAGGAGATCGCCTGGTTTTTGATCATAGAAGCAGCATTCAAGGGCAATGGAAACGGGGCGACATTGTTTTTTTCGAGCCGCCGCCGACATGGCAGGATGCCGAAGGCGACTTGCTGGTCAAGCGCCTCATCGCTTTGCCCAATGAGACCATCTTCATTCGCGCCGGACACGTTTATGTTGATAATCAAGAAATTACAGAAGGAATGGTTGAAGACGGCAATGATAATTTAGGGCCGCGTAAGTTAGGGCCGGATGAGTATTTTGTGTTGGGTGATAACCGGGGAAACTCGGATGATTCACGCAATCAGGGGCCAATTCGCAAGCAGGATATTCGAGGACGCGCCGTTTATCGCCTCTGGCCCTCACCTGGCGCTTTATAGACATAACACAACAAGCATTATAAGGGCTTCGATTCTTCACATCGCTTTCAATCGCTTAACCTGTCATTGTCTCACAACATCACTTTGAGGCAAATATATTATGAGAATCAGGGAAGGAGGCCATTTATGGAGTCATTTGTGATTCCGGCAGACTACGGCGTTGCGCTGGTTGATGCAGCAGCCTATCCATCTTTCGTCGCTAAAAAGTGGAGTTTGCCCCAAATTCAGAAGCATTTTGTTGCCCAAATGAATCAGGGGACTATCCTACCCTGGGGCACTGGCGCTCCAGGGAACTGGCGCATCGACATCACTGACGGTAGCACGACCGGTATCAAATCTCGTTTGCGAGCCGTCCAAGGCTACCGCGAGTTTAGGGGTTATATAACAGCCACCGGCACAAAACTACATCTGACCAGTTATGACGAACTGACAATGGTGGCCCAGTTCAAGGATAGACAGTTGCCCTCAGAAGGAAGCAATGAATGGTTCATCTCAATCTGCCCTGGGGAATATGAATGCCGAGTCGTGCAACTTTACGACCCTGAAGAAGCAGAATCCGAGGAAGTATTCAACCAAGAGACACCGCACTTCCTTCTCATTCTTACCAGAGCAAAGCGCCCCAAATCAACTATATTCGACCAAGTGCCTTGGTTAGCCGAGGGTGACTCCTAAACGTGACGACGGCATAAAATGTTTTAGGCGAACAGTTCCTCTTAATAGCAGCCACACGGCACAATAGGATTAATACGGCGTCGCATTTGAATTCTTAAGAATTCTTTGGATGAAAGCTCCATGCCGCCTCTGTCACTTAGCAACACAAGCGATGGCGGTTAGTCTAAGTTCCCGATGAAAAAACAATTCGGACAACAATTTTCAGCCGTTGCACTGCTGCTTGGTTGCTTTGCGGCCTCTTCAGTGCTGTTACCGTCATCGGTGCAGGCCATTCCCGGCTTTACCTATCTGGATGATGAAGGCGAAGCGGCATATGATGTAACCGCCAAACTGAATGCTTTTCCGGCAGAGTTGTCGCTCAATGAGCAGGAAAACGGCGATGGCTACCGTTTGGTTTTTAATGCCAACACCATCGAAATGATTCTGGTGCAAAATAAGGTGCCGAAAACGCTCAGGCGCTATGGCAAAGGCTTACCGGTTGGGAGTGTTGTTATTCAACGGCGTGGGCCGATTTGGCGCGTTATCGGCGAAAGTCGCATTATATTTGAAGTGGATGACACCACTTTCCACGATGGCAAAGTCGGTTTCAAAGGTGTTGTTGCCGAAGCGCGCGTGCAGCCAACCGAAGATATCGCTTTCGATGACGATTTCATGCGCGTGGCTGCTGATGTGGCTGTAGCCGCTGCCAAAGAAGACCCGCGCAAGGGTGTGTCTGTTAAATCGGTGGAAAACAAGGAAACCGTGTGGACGAATTTAATCGGCACCTGGAAAACCACCGGATTAACCGAAAATGAAGCCGCTCAGGTGGCGCAAAGTGCCAATCCTTTTGTGTTTCAATCGAATGCGAAAGATAAAAATTTATCCATCGCCGGCAAGATTTTCTGGGATGATTATCAGGCCGAAGTGCGCGTTAAGCCTGAAGGCGCCAGTGCCATCGGTCTTGCGGTTTATGTAGCCGATGCTAAGAATTACTTGCTGTTGCACTGGAAGGAAAGCGGCCCGTTACAATTGCAAAGCGTTGTGAACGGCAAGATGCAAGTGCTGGATGAACTGCAAATGCCCTTCGATCAAAACCAGTGGTATCAACTGCGCGTTTCCTCGGCCAATGGTTGGGTGCGCGCTTACCTGGATGATGCCGAAGTTTTGCGCTCGCGCACGGGATGGTTCGGACGCGGCCATGTTGGCTTGTATGCCGAAAATCCCTCGATTGAAAAAAGCGCGGTTTTCGATGATGTCAGCGTGCGCTCCATTCGTGACTTTGCCGACGACTTCACAGCGCCTGTAGCCGGTCGCTGGAAGACCGTTAGCGGTAACTGGGATTTCAGCAAAGGATTATCCGCGCAAGGTGCCGGCGGCTCCTTTATCGTGATGGGTGAGAACGACTGGAACGATTATCAAACTTCGGCTCAAATTACCCTGCCTGCCAATGCCGTCGCCGGATTGGTGCAGCATTATCAATCTGGCAAGGGCGCTTACATTTTGCGAATCGCCGGCTCCAAAGCCGCAGTGCCTTATGCCGGGCGTTTGCAGATTGTAAAAACGGCAGGCGGCAAAACCGAAACATTAGGCGAAACTTCCATCGGTTCGCGCTTTGACGGGAAAACCTTCGATTGTGCGTTCCTTAGTGAAAAAGGCTATCTGAAAGGCGAAGTTGAAGGGGTGCGCTTATTGGATGCTTTTGATGATTCACTCGAAGGCGGACGCCCCGGCCTGTTTGCGCAGGGCGATGTCAAAAGCAAAGCCACGCCGCGCTTTTTGATGTTTGGCGTCGAGTTTCCTCGTTCGCGCCCGACTTGGGCCAAAGTTCCTGACATTATGGCAACTGGAGTGCAGCCTGAAACGATGGGCGGTTGGAGCACGCCCGAAGGCTCATGGATTCCCATGACGCCACTTGCTTCGCCGGGCGGTGCCAAAGTAACGCCGATTAGCACCGGAGTCAGCAAAACCTTCTGGCACAAAGGCGCTTTTTGGGGCGATGGTAGCGTGAAATTTAAGTTGCCTGTTCTGTTGGAGAGCCAGAAGATTGACTTGATTTTCGGTGATCCGGCGCGTGTTTCTTATGTGTTGACACTGCGCCAGAGCGGGCAAACGCTAAAGACTGTTCTTTCCCGCTTAGAAAAAGAGCAAAGCCGCGAACTGGCCAAAGGCGACGTGAAACTCGAAGGCAAAGTCGTAGGGCAGCCGGTTGAACT
>DASWNL010000250.1:0-3158 GCA_036399215.1 Abditibacteriaceae bacterium | reverse complement strand
ACTACCGAAGCCACCTGGCTGGCACTCCACGGCGCGAGTTTGCCTTCTTCAAAACTGGCAAGCGGCTTAATCGGCGGCCCTTGTCGCTCGGTTACCTGTGCCACTAATACAGCGCCGCAAGCATAGCAACGGTTCCACTGCGGCATATTACGATAGCCACAATCCGGGCAATGAATCGCTGTTGCGGCATCCAGAGGGCCGGGGGGCGCCAATAGTTTTTCTTCATTACTTAATACCGGCTCTTTGGTAAGCGGCGTTTCGTTGCCGACTTTAACAAGTTCCGCATCATCCACCCACAAGCGGCCCGGCGCGTGCAGTCCGATGCGAAATTCCACCGGCCCTTTTTTGGTCACATCTTTTACAACCGTCAAGCGAGTCCAGCCGAAAGTGCCGGGCTTTTTAAAAGTGTGATATTGCTCATCCGCGAAATTCACATCAAGGTTGTAATCCCATTGATGCACGCCTACATCCAGGCCTCGAATAAAGCAAGAAAAGCGATAACGCCCCGGTTCCAGCGTAACCGGAGGGCTGGCCAGGCGAATTTTGCCGCCCTGGACACCAATGATTTCCGCACTGGTTTTTCCCGAACGCGCCACCTTCCCGACGCGAAATTGTGGCGCGCCGTCGTAAATCCAACCGCCCCACTTACTAAAAGGAATACCAAACTGGTTTTTTTCCTGTATTGATTCAATGGAAGGATCGGGCAGCAGATTTCCATTTGGCTGCGCCGCTAATCGGCAAGAAACAGTCAGGCAAACGGCAAACAAAGCGAACGTCAATCGTGTAAAAAGTTGTTGCATCGTGGAGCTTAGACACCGCTTAAAGCGAAACGCTGCCTATTAATGACATCTTTAAAAACTCAAGCCATTGCGCACCACTTTATTGGGGTCGGATGGCTCCCAACCTACACGAATTTCCCAGTGCAAATGGGGGCCGGTGACAAAGCCAGTTGCGCCGACTTTACCGATAAGCTGGCCTTTTCTCACCATGTCCCCTTCGCGCACTAAAATCGCGCTTTGATGAAAATACAGCGAATAAACATTGCAGCCGTGATCAATAACCGTGCATTTGCCCCGCAACGTGGGCAGGTTCTCAGCTTAAACCACGCGCCCGCTGTTGGCGGCTAAAATCGGGGCGCCGTTCGGCGCTTTGACATCGGCGCCATTGTGTTGTCCCCACCACTTACCATTCACCCAACGCTTGCGGCCATAAGCCGACGAGGAAGCACCTTTGGTCGGCGTAATCCAGTTGCCTTCCCATAGTGGGCCGGCGTGAGTGTTTTTCATCTTGCTTTGCACATAAAGTTTTTCGCGGCGCAAGGCAGCTTTTTCGTTCATCGTCGAAGCCATTGCCGCGCCCATACGAATGCGCTGTTCAGGAAAATGGCGCGTTTTGGCGCGCACAGTCGCGGTTATTACTTTTTCAACAGTGACGCCATTGGTTTCTATTTGCACGCGCGCTTTGATTGGAAAATTTCCACCGCGCCGGTCAAACGGTAAACCCACAAAACCCCGCACCAGACCATCGGGGCGGGCAAAGAATTTCACGTTCGGCGTATCAAAGGCGCTCATGCTGCCGGCCACAATTTTTTCGCCGGCTTGAGGGTAAATTGTAAGCGTTAAAACATCGCCCGGCTGTGGCGCGCTGGGAGAAACTTTCAATGTTGCGGCAGAAGCAGGTAGGGCGACAGAAGTTAAAACAAGTGGCAAACCAGGAATCAATTTTCGCATGAATCTGGTTTACAATCCGATGGTTCTAATTGCCAGGCGAACGCTTCTTTTCTTGTTTAATCGCCCATATCAACAAAACCAAAGACACGATGAATAAAGCCGTCGTTGTCGCATGAACGCGCAGGCAGATTTTGCAAAAAGTATCCAGCAGAACTTTGGAAATGTAAGTGAGAGCCAACGAAGATAAAATACCAACGCTCGCTACGGCAAATTGTGTGAGGCGAAAGCGTCGCCAGGAAAAGTTAGCCTCGGATGAAACGGACGTGAGTAACACGACCAGGAAGTAAACTAAGCCATAAATGCCAAGTGGAATGCCGAAAACCTCGGCATATTGGCTGGTTAAGACTTTGTCGCAGTTAATGGTAGCTGTAACCTCGCAACCGGAGTCCTCGCCGCTTTTAACGCGTTGGTGGGCCTGCCAGGCATCGTAGGAAAGCCACAATCCCACGAAACTAAGCGCGATGTGCGGCCAACTAAAATGCCAGGGATTTGATTTGTTTTCGGTGGGCGCAAGCTCTTGCATAAAATCTTTGAACTACACTCAAAATAGTTTCGTCGGGCACGGCAGGCTTTTTGCGTCGTTTATACTTTAATTATGGCTTATCTCCGTCTCTGTCTCAGTGTGCCGGAGAAACGACCCATAAACAATGATGGAATTTGAAGGGAGTCAAATGCAAACGTCTCGAATTTTTCTGTTGGCCGCTACAGTTATCACTGCACCCTTTGTGCAGGCTCAAACACAAACCGCCACTGCCCCAGTTTTACAGGGCAGCGCTGCCGCACAAAGCAGCGCCGCCCCTTTACGCTATGCGGAACCATCTGCTCATAGAACACGCGATAACAACGGTGGACGCGATAGGCGCGACCGTGACGGACGCCGTGGATGTGATCATAACCACAATCAACCTTGCAACAAATGCAGCACTGTTATCATCGGCGGTGGCAGTTATTACGCGCCAGGCACAGTTCCGGTTTATCCAGGTTACTCGTCCTACCCGACTTACGGCTATCCGAATAACTACCCTAACTATCCTTACACTTATGCGCCGCCAATTAGCGGCTCCTCGGTAACGATTTCCACACCGGGATTTAGCAATGGCATGTTCACAGCTTTTCCGTGGTCAACAACTGTCACCACTTTTGGTAATGGTTACTCAAATGGCACCATTATTCAGCCAGGCTGCGGAACGGGTTATTACCCATCTTATCCTTCGTATCCGGCCTACCCGACCTACGTGCCTGGCCCACAAGTGCAAGGTTATCGCGGGGCAGCAACGCCGGGTTATGGGGCCTATGGTTACAACAGCGGCGGTTTTTCGGTGGGCTATTCCAATCAGCGTTCCAGTGGATACTCGACAGGTTTCGGGCATTATTCATCGCGCAGTAGCGGCGTTTCCATTGGCATTGGTCGCTAAAATAGGCGGTTGA
>DASWNL010000249.1:0-5854 GCA_036399215.1 Abditibacteriaceae bacterium | reverse complement strand
CAAAATGTTAAGCCATTTGGCTTTCTGTCGGCTGAAAATCGTTGCCACAACAGGGTTAATGAAGGCTTCGACCGTGCCGTTGCCCAGGCCCAAAATGACCGAACCCCAATATAACAGAGGCCAGGCTTCTCCAGGCGATTTGCCATAGGCCTGCAACACCATGACAGCGTAAATGACATAGCATACGGCGCTAAAAAACATAGCGGCTTTATAACCGATGCGGTCAATGAAAAAGCTGAACAAGATGATGCTGATAGCAAAAGGCCATAAACCAGCACCGAAAAGTTCGCCCGCCTTTACCGGGTCAAGACCAAAATCTTTGGGCCACAGATTGGGGTTATTAATCAAAATGGCGCGAGTGATAAATGCGGTGGACGTGGTAATCAGGGCAATGAAGCAACCCCAAAACAGTTTCATGTCGGCGCTGCTGACCGGCGCTGCCGGTCCTGACTGCTTTGATTCTTCCGATGACAGCATGATGCCTCCCAAATGGAATGAGGTGTAAGTCTGTTTTCTGTCCTCAAAAGGACAATTTGACACGACAAAACGGCGCGGGGATTGGGACAATTCTACCCTTCCCCGCGCCGCAGGTCAACCAATTTACAAATGTAAATCGGCTTAGGCTTTCGCTTTTTTCAGTTCGTCAATCATTTCTTGCGAAATGTCCACGCGCTTGACATTGGTGCGTCCTGGAGTGGGAACCGGTGGAATGGGCAGCGGCCCCCACTCGTAATTAGCCTGGAATAACTGCTGGCCTGATTTAAGCAGATCGTTCCACCGAATCTGCTTGCCGGTGTAGCAGGCTTCGCGACACATGATAGCCGTCAGGGTGCTTTCCGCAATCTGCACGCCTTCGTTGAGTGGCTTGCCGGCTTTGATGCTGTTGACCAAATTATCATGCTCCTGCTGATAAGCGTCCTTACCGCCACCGGGCGCTTTCCATTCGGCCTCACCCTTGGCCCAGATGCGATTGGAGCAGTTCGAGGTGCCTTTGGAGCCTTGGATGAACTCGGAAACATTGCCTGCCGTGGCGTCCTGATGACGCGCAAATGACAACACTTTGATACCACCGGGATAGGTTAATTCAGTGGCAAAGTGGTCGTAAATGTGGCCGAACTGTGGCTGGGTGCGAACCTGGCGCCCGCCCATGCCGACAGCGCTTTCGGGATGCGCCCCGATAACCCAGTTCATCACGTCAAGGTTATGAATGTGCTGCTCTACAATGAGGTCACCGCAAATCCAGGTGAAGTAATACCACTGGTTAAGCTGCCACTCCATGTCGTTCTTATACTTGTCACGCCCACCTCTGTCCCACAGACCGCCCTGATTCCAATAGCACTGTCCGCTAATCAAGTCACCAATGGCGCCTTCCTTGATACGGTTAATGGTTTGAATATAACTGGCGTCGTGACGGCGCTGTGTGCCAGCCACAATACCAAGTTTCTTTTCATCGGCCATTTTCGCCGCATCCAGAATTTTCTGCACGCCCCAGGCGTCTACAGCAAACGGCTTTTCGGAGAAAACGTGCTTGCCTTTTTCAACGGCGTAAGCGATATGAGGTGGGCGAAAGCCGGGCGGTGTGGCGTGAACGAGCAAGTCAATGCCCGAATCAATCACGCCTTTGTAGTTATCGAAATCACCAAAGCAGCGGTCATCGGTAACCTCAACCTTGCTTTTGTATTTTTCATCGCGGGCGATGCCATCGCGCGCACCTTTGGCCTTGCCGGGAAACACATCACCAATTGCCCAGAGCAACATTTCCGGCGCTGCGTCCAAGTTCTGGCGCACCGCGCCGTTGCCACGACCACCGGCACCAATCCAACCAACTTTGATGCGCCCTGCGCCCTGCGCGTGCGCGTAATTGGTGCCCAAAGCGCCATAAGTTGTCCCAGCAAAAACGGCTGCTGTGGTAACCGCCGCGCCTTTTACAAAATCGCGGCGCGAAACGTTCAGTTCCTCATTGACCGGTTGCGTTTCCGGCACTTGTTTTTCCTGCTGTTCCTGATTCATAACAAAAGTCCTTTACAAAAATTGTAAATTAATCGGACAAGATAAGTCTTGTCCCTACGATTTATTTTCGTCCATTAGTTCGTCGATCAAGCGAATGCGCTCGATGTGGCGTCCACCCTCAAAAGGTGTTTCAAGCCAAGTTTGCACAATTTGCAACGCCAGAGCTTCATCCACCATGCGCGCGCCGATGGAAATGCAATTGGCATCATTGTGCAAACGCGAAAGGCGCGCAGTTTCGAGATTCCAGCACAACGCGCAGCGCACGCCGCGCACACGGTTGGCCGTAATCGCCTCGCCATTGCCCGAACCGCCTAAAACAATGGCCCGCTCGGCTTCGCCACTGACAACAGCCCGCGCTGCCGCAAAGCAAAACGGCGCATAAGGGGTCGGCGCTGATGAATCGGTGCCTTTGTCCAACACCTCATGACCCAAATCGCCCAAAAACTGCTTGATGCGCTCTTTTAATTCAAACCCGGCGTGATCCGAGCCGATTGCGATCTTCATAGAATTTTGAATTTTGAATTTTGAATTTTGAATTGAGATTTATCATTCAAAATTTTAAATTCAAAATTATCAATTGTCTTTAATCCTCACATAGCACGCGGAAACCGGCGAAGGGGCCATCGGCCAGCCACCAGTTGCTTTTGGGCTTGTTTGGGTCGTGCCAGGCGTTGATTTGCTTGGCGCGCCATTGAGCATTCACTTTAGCCGCCGTTTCTTTAAACGAGCCACCTTTCAAAACCCAATCTCCGTCGTAGCCCTGCACCCATTCGCCCGCGTTACCGAGCATGTCATAAAGCCCCCAGGCGTTGGCCTTCTTTTCGCCAAGGGGATGTGTGGTATCGTTAGAGTTTTCCTGCACCCAGGCCACGCTTTGCAGCTCCTCCGGCTTCATTTGAACATCGCCACCGGCACGAGCGGCAAACTCCCATTCGGCTTCAGTCGGCAGGCGATATTTCTTGCCGGTTTTATTAGAAAGCCACTTGCAATACTGCTCGGCGCCATTGCGCGCGATGCTAATCGCCGGATAGCCTTCATGCCCATAACCTCTGTCTGGCGCGCCGTAAGGCAGGCTGGGCCGCAGTTTGACATCTACTTTAGCCGCTTCGGCATCCGTCATGTCCAATTTGAACATGTAGGCATCGTATTCATCCCAACTGACTTCTTTTTCGCCAATCCAAAACGGTTTGATCGCTACTTCTTTGCTACCACCGGGCGCTTTGGCATCGGGCATGGTAATGGTGCCGCCGGGCAGCCTCACCATTTTGAAAGTGATCATCGTCTTGGAAATCTTCTCTTCCATCACTTTCGTGCCGCCTTCATTCACCGTGACCTTGGAGGCGATGGACGCAACCGGTGTAACAGGTTGCGCCGAAGGTGCATCCGATTTAGCTGGAGCCGGCTTGGAAGCCGGCGCTGTTGGTTTTGCAGAGGCCGGCTTTGCAGGAGTCGGCCTGGCGGTTTTGACAACGGGCTTGACGCCTGGCTTTGAAACAATTTGCAGGGCGCTTTTCGCAGTGCTCTTTCCACCATTCTTGCTCGTGCTTTTGGCAGTATTTTTCGGCGCCGCAGTGACGCGCTTTTTAGCACTCATCGCCTTACTGCTATTATCACCAGCCTGAGCCACACTAACAATATTTAAAGCGCCGATAGCGAGAATTAAGGTCAAACTACCAGTGGTCTTTATCCATTCAGAACGGGAGCGCGGAAACATGTCCACGTCTCGCTTTACAATTATCATCTGTCTCCTGATCTTCTTAAGCGGTTTTTGGTGCCTTCAGTTTAGCGTGCGCCCGGCCTCAAGTCAGCCTGTGAGTCCTTCTACAAATCGCTTGCCGTCACAACATGAAAGTGTGTCAATTCAAACGTCGCAGCGCGCGGCCTTAGACCGATTTACATTTGCCGAGTTGCACATGGGCGTGCGCACGCGCCTTATCGTTTACGCCCGCGATGAAGCGCACGCGCGCCACGCCTGTCGGCGCGCTTTTGACCGCATATCGCAACTGGAAAACAGCATGAGTGACTACCGCCTCAACAGCGAAATCAATCATTTGGCTAAACAGGCAGGCGGTGCCCCGGTAAAAATTAGCAATGATCTGTTTTTTGTCTTAGTTTACGCTCAGGAAATAGCGCGCCTGACGGACGGCGCTTTCGACCCTACGGTTTCTCCACTTGTGAGGCTGTGGCGCGAAGCGCGCCGCGAGAAACGATTACCCGACAAGAAAAAATTTGATGCCGCGCGCCAGTTGGTGGGTTGGAAAAAATTAAAACTCAACAGAAAAGATCAAACCGCTCAATTGTTAAAAAAAGGGATGCAACTGGATTTGGGCGCTATTGCTAAAGGCTACGCCGGCGATTGCGCGCTGAACGTCCTAAAAGCGCAAGGCATTTCCAGTGCGCTATTTGAGGCGGGTGGCGATGTGGTTTTAAGCGCGGCGCCACCGGGCACTAAAGGTTGGAAAATAGAAGTCGAAAATGCCAGCGCCAGTGGTGCGCCGCGTGTAGTCGAATTGCAAAACGCAGCGCTTGGTGCGTCAGGCGATACGAACCAATTTGTTGTAATTGGTGGCAAGCGTTATTCGCACGTTGTCGATGCCAAAACTGGTCTTGGCCTGACCAATCGCGTGGCCGTAACAGTGATCGCGCCACGCGGCATTCTCAGCGACAGCTTATCTACAGCATGGAGCCTGGCAGATAATTCTCAGCGCCGCCGTTTGCAGCGCGCCTTTCCGCAGGCGCAAGTTTTTCTGCGTTACTTGAAATAACTGGCCCACATCGGCTCTTTCAAGTGTGCTATTATGAGGATGTCCTGTGAAAACTTGGAGGTTTCTACCATGACCAATTTAAAGGGAGGATAGAAAAATGCGTGTAATTAAACAGGGCAGTAAAGGGCCGGACGTAAAAAGTTGGCAGCTTTTCCTTATCGGCCAGGGTTTTCACGTTGGTGTAGCAGATGGCGATTTCGGCAATTTGACTCACCAGGCGACGATGGCGTTTCAAGCGAAGCACAAGTTGACTCCAGACGGCCTTGTTGGGAACCTAACCGTAGGCAAAGCCATGTTGCTCGGCTTTCCCGTTCTTAAAAATCCTGATCTCTCGAAGACCGGTCCCAACTGGCCTCCTAAACCTGCCTTCGCGCCCCTCACTAACACCGCCGAACGCCAAAAGATTTTCGGCAAATTCAAATTTGTTGCGGCGCCCCTGCCAGGCAATCCAGAGAATATCCGCATCACCGATGATTGGGAATCAAAAAACATCGTGAAGGTAACGATTCCTCAATTGGTAGGAGTCAAAGGCGCGTCGGCCAGCGGCACAATTCGCTTTCATCGTATGGCCGCCAAGCAACTTGTGGCGATGTGGGATGAATGGGAAAACGCCGGCCTGATAGACCACGTTTTGAGTTACTCCGGCTCTTTTGTGCCGCGTTTTATTCGCGGCAGCAAAACCGTGTTGAGCAATCATGCCTTTGGCACTGCCTTCGACATCAACGTGCCGCAACATATGCTGAAAGCCACACCGGCCCTGGTGGGCAAAACCGGCTCTGTGCGCGAACTGGTGCCCATCGCTCATAAACATGGCTTTTACTGGGGTGGCCACTTTGCACGCTTGGACGGTATGCACTTTGAAGTGGCACAAGTAAAAAAATAAAACGCTTAAGCGACCAAGCTGTCATCAAGTTATCGTGTGAGAAACAAAAAGCCCGCTTCAAAAGAAGCGGGCTTTTTGTTTTGCAACCGTTTAAATGGTGCGATTGGAAGGGTCATTCCCTACAACGCGACCTGTGTTGTCATCCACGCGGTCACCTGTTGCGGCATCGGCGATGCGCTCCATAGTGCCGCGCGTG
>DASWNL010000248.1:0-3415 GCA_036399215.1 Abditibacteriaceae bacterium | reverse complement strand
ATTTCCGATGTGGCAATGCTCTTTTCGGAAGCCGAAATCTGGTAGTGGGTTAGTTTGGATTAGGCACGGCGCTTAAGTTTTCTTTCGGGCCTTTCTCTCGATTGGCTCGTCTGCCGTGTCTGACTCGACAATTTTAATTGTCACTTCGTCACCTATTTCCAAATGGGACTTGTCAAAGTCCGTCCACTGAAGATGTTCATTATTAGCCCGTCCGCCAACGTCGAGGTTTGCCAACCGCCCCTCCCCCTCGACGTTTCCTGTCCGTTTCGGCAGCACAATGATATTGGCAATGGTAAAGCCGGAGTCGCCAGCGCCAGCCACACAAATTCTCTTGCCGTTCAGGTAGACCTCTAAGCAAATCATAGCGACCTCTCTTATCCCCGCTTTTTACAGAACGTCAGTTTACAATGAAGTAATTGTGGGCTTGATTTCAAACTGACCCACTACCCGAAATCTATTGCCGACGTGGTCGGCGGCACTTTGGGAGAGTGGAAAAGTGCTGACACGCTGCCCGGCAGCGTTTTGGAGGCGTGTAGCGTCAAATTCGCGGATGATTATAGCCGCTAACGATGTGTAGGCTACATTTCAGGAATAATTTGTAGGGGCAGACATCCTGCCCAGAGGGCGCCCGGTCTGCCCCTACAAATTACACTGTAGCTTTTTATCCGTTATCCGCTATATTATGTAGAGATCCTTGGCAAGCTCAGGATGACAAGGCTCTTCTTTGGTCTGCTCGCCACACTTTTTAAAACAATTCTAAGAGCGAGGCTTGAACACCAAAAATAGCAGGTTTTCTCACGCTTTACCTGAATTTACCTGACAAGCGCGGTAAATCCTGATATTGTAATCGCCAAATCCCCGACGAATTCGGTGCCGCCAAATTTTAAACTCCTCTCAATCAATTAAGGGGAGAAAATAATCATGGCGAACATGGCGAATCGCAGGGCAAACCATTTGAGCGAACAACAGGCCGAAGCCGGGCGCAGAAGCAAATATTTGCAAAACAGACAAGCGGCTTCCAATGCCTCGGTGTCTTATGCATCCGCGTCAGTCCACGAAGTAAGGAATGACGGAAACAGCGCCCCCAATCTCTCAACCGGGATTCTTGCTAAAAGCGCGAGCCTTGATTATCCGCAGAGCTAAACGCCGTTTCAGTTGCGTCACCCTCCAAAGACACTCGCCTTAACCAATTTTTGAACGAATCTCTCAACCATCGGCATGAGATTTTCTATTACTTAGAAAACCACGCCGATGGTTTTGCTTGTATTGGTTGGAGGAACTTCTTATGCCTGGTCAAACACCCCGCTCGCAAAATTCGCCCAAGCTGCGCATTTATCTTGCCGACGACCATTTAGTGGTGCGAGAGGGGTTACGCCTTTTAGTTAACGCGCAGGCGGACATGGGAGTGATCGGCGAAGCTGGCGACGGCGAAACTGCCTGGCGTGAGGCCAGGGTATTACAGCCCGATATTTTGGTGATGGATATTTCGATGCCGAATTTAAACGGCCTCCAGGCAACCGAGCGCTTGAAAGCGACGTGTCCCGATATAAAAGTAGTGGTTCTCAGCGCTTACTCCGATGCGGCCCATGTGCGCCAACTGTTGGCATCAGGCGCCAAAGGTTATGTGCTCAAACAAACCGCTGCCGAGGAATTGATTCGCGCCATTCGCATAGTTGCCGGGGGCGGGGTCTTTCTCGATCCTTTTATCGCCGGAAAAGTTGTCGAAGGCTGTGTGAACCCGGCATCTTTAGACAAAGGCCCGGAAAGTCTTAGTGAACGCGAACTCGAAGTTCTGATTAAAATCGCGCGTGGCCACACCAATGCCGAAATTGCCGAACACTTGCATATCAGCATTAAAACCGTCGAAACGCACAAGTCCCGCTTTCTGCAAAAACTCGATCTCCAGACCCGCGCTGATATTGTGAGCTATGCACTCAAGCAAGGCTGGCTGCACAACGAGTAACCGCCGCTAATTTGCATCGGGAATATCGCTTCGCACTTTGGGTGTCGGAGCAGTTGCGTTTGTCCCAAATAGAACTTATCGCCTGATTTAAGGCATGGTTTTGGTAGTGCTCGCCGCATAACCCAGCCTTTTCTCCCTTGTTTTCTTGTTTCAAATAAGTCCTTCGTTTTGCAGGCATCTTGCAGGTTTCGCCGGTTGAAGTCGCTCATCAAGCTGTTATTGCAATAAAGAATAAAGAGGTTTTTATGTCAGTTGAACTTGTGCGCGAAGCGCAAAAGATGGACAAGAATGGCGTTGCGCCGGGGGCGCCCCATCAAGAACACAACCATTATCATGATTCAACTTCTCAGGGAGTGTCCCAGGGAGAATCCGCGAATAATGGCGTAAGCGGCGAACCACTGTGTATTCAAGAAAGCCGCATTTATCGCGGGCCGAATCCCTATGGCTACCGGCCCGTGGTGCGCATTAAATTGGCGCTGGGACGTTTAGAAGAGTATCCGACTGATCGTTTGGGCGATTTCACCGAGCGGCTTTTAGAAATCATGCCGACCCTGCAAGAGCATGGCTGCTCTTATGGCGAGGCGGGCGGCTTTGTAAAGCGCCTGGAGCGCGGGACATGGCTGGCTCATGTGGCTGAACACATCGCTATTGAACTGCAATGCCTGGCAGCCACTCCGGTAACTTATGGAAAAACGCGCGGCTCTGATGAGCGCGGCGTTTATAATGTCATTTATTCGTATGTCGAAGAGCGTGTTGGCCTTTTATCGGGTTGGCTGGCCCTGCGCCTGATTAACCATCTATTACCGCCGCATCTGCAAGGATTAGAGAATCTTGCCTTATTGGTGCCGGATGACACCGCGCCTTTGGTTGACCCTTCGGCGCCCTTTGATTATCAAGCCGAACTGGAAGCTCTGATTCGCCGCGCCCAGCGTTTAGCTCTGGGGCCGACCACGCAGTCCTTAGTAGATGAAGCCTGCCGCCGCGATATTCCCGCCATTCGCCTCGATGACCAGAGCCTGGTGCAACTGGGCTACGGCAAATATCAGCAACGCATCCGCGCCAGTGTCACCAGCAAGACTTCACATATTGCTCTTGAAACCGCCGGCGATAAATCACTTACTAATCGCTTGTTGGAAGATGCCGGCATTCCCTCTCCGCGCGGCGTGCGCGTGCGTTCTGCCGATGAGGCTGTCGCGGCTGCACGCAAGATTGGTTTTCCCGTTGTTGCCAAGCCTCTCAGTGGTAATCATGGGCGAGGCGTATCGCTGAATTTAACTGATGAAGAGCAGGTGCGCTGGGGATATGAACAGGCCGCTGTGCATGGTTCATCGGTGATCGTTGAAAAATATCTATCCGGCCACGATTACCGCGTGCTGGTAATTAATAATCAATTGGTCGCAGCGGCGCGGCGTGTGCCGGCGCATGTGGTGGGCGATGGCAAGCACTCCATCG
>DASWNL010000247.1:0-21872 GCA_036399215.1 Abditibacteriaceae bacterium | reverse complement strand
GCCGGTCTTAAGTTTGGCGGCTTTGGCTTGCGCTTCGGCGGCTTCGATTTTTTTCATCAAGGCTGCCGGAATTTTTGCTTTTAATTTCGGGTTCCAATGCACGCTGATGCTCTGATTTGCCATGGTTAACGGATAAATCATCGCCTCAAAATTGTTGTCGCGCACGCTGTTGGCATATTCCGCGAAAATGTGCGGCATCTCAATGACGGCGGAGCCGAGGCACAGATTAGGAGCGATCTCATTTTGATTGCGGTTAGTGCCGAAAACCATGACACCTTTGCTGTTTTTCACGGCGTCGAACATGCCTTTACCGGCCTGGTCGGCGTTATGAATTAGAAAGTCGGCCTTTTGTGCGAGCAGCGAATTCGCGGCTTCCTTGCCTTTGCTCTGGTCTTCCCACGAATTCAGGTAAACGGTTCTTACAACCACTTTGGGATTAACGGCTTTGGCGCCCTTTTCAAAAGCCGTAAAGGCATCGGCCACAGCGGGAAATTTTTGGCCGCCGATGCAGCCCAGCACATTGGTTTTGGTCATGCCGCCCGCTGCCATGCCTAATAAGTAAGTGGCGTCTTCAAGATGTAACTCTAAGCTGGCAAGGTTCGGTTTGGCGTAAACATCGCCACTGACGACAATGAATTTGGTATCGGGAAATTGCGGCGCGATTTCTTTGGCATCTTTGCCATATTCAAAGCCGTAGCAAAAAACCACGTTGTATTTCTGATCACCCAAATCGTTAAACGCGGGCTTGAAATCTTCGCGGGTTTTTGTGACTTGATGCGATGTTTTGGCATTTAACTGTTTTTCAACGGCCTGCAAACCTTCATAGCCCAGTTGATTCCAGCCACCATCGTTGACATCGCCCGGCGTGAGCAGCGCGACTTTGAAATCGTTCTCTCCAGCGGTAGACGACGTTGTTTGGCTATCACTATTTTCCGGCGCCGGGCAGCCGGACAGTAAAAGAGCGCAAAGAGGCAAGGCCAAACGGATTGCTTTTAACTTCACAAGTTTCCTTAACGAACAATTTGAACGCTTCCGTCGGAACTGATAATTTTCACAGCCTCACGTTGAGCCGTTGATTTTTGAACGGGCTTGCGTTTGGCTTCAGTCAAAATGCGATTCCCCTTATGCCGCCCCAACAAGGAGGCGATTTCACGACGTCCCAGCGTGGCAGCAAGGTGGTGCGGTGAATAACCACGCCAGGTTCCTTTAACTCCAGCGCCTGCATTGAGCAGAGCTTTGACAACATCGGTATGTCCCTGAAGAACGGCATTGATAAGCGGCGTGCCGCCACTTACATCTTGCGTATTAACTTTGGCTCCGCGCCCTAACAGCTTCTGCAACGAAGGCAAATAGCCGGCAGCGGCAGCAGCATCTAAAGGAGTCTCGCCGCTAATTGTAGCCGCATTGGGGTCGGCACCTTTATCGAGTAAGGTCTGCACGGCCATCGCCGAGCCACTGGCGGCGGCCAATAAAAGCGGCGTTATACCATCGTTTAAGGCGCCATAACCTACGCCCAAAAACGTTGTGAGAGAACCGTCACTAAAGGTCTGTTCGCCGGTTTTCATAAACGAATAAGGGCGCAAAATAATCGGCGCCGGTTGGGAGAACTTGCTGCGCGCGTTAACATCAGCACCTTTTCTAATCAGTTCGCGCATAGTGCCGATGTTGGCTTTCCACGCGGCCCACATCAACGGCGTAAAACCATACTGCATATCACGCGCTTCGAGATTCGCTTTGCGTGGATTCAAACGCCGAAGCGCCATCGTGTCACCTTGTGCGGCGGCGTTTAGCAATTCGTAATCGGCTTTGGAAAGCGGCGCCGGGGGGCCGGCCTGAACGGATGAGGAAAAAACTAAGGACAAAGCACAACTGAAAACACATGACCAAACACACAACGAGCGGCGCATAAGAATCTCCCTGTGCAGCAAAATAATTTCAAAAGTTATGTTTCATTTTGCGCCGGATTCTGTCTTTTGCGCAAGAGGTGCCAACCCAATTCGCTCCGGCCCAGCAATCCTTGCGGGCGCAGTATCATCATCACAATAAGAATCAGTGCGTATATTACATAGCGCAGCCAATCTTCGGCTTTGCCGGGTGTGTCGGGGCTTTCGATGAGATGGCGGCCTTGCAGCCAAAGCAGCGCCAGGCCAAACAGAACCGCGCCGTAAGTGAAAAACCAACGTCCAGGTTTAAGGCCGCGCCCGACTTTTTGTGTTGTGGGATAAGCTAAAGCGGCGGCGCTCAAGGCTAAAATCAAACTGATAATAAACACGCCATTGACGCTGCGAAGCGCCGCGTCCATAAAACGGAGCAGCACAGCAGCGATAGTTGATCCTGTAATCGAACCCAGACCTCCTAAAACCACCATAACTACGATTTCGACGCTGCGCACGAAACTGTAATCTTGATAAACAACGCTATGGTTATAGTGAGCATAAAGCCCTCCGGCGATGCCCGCCCATAGTGAAGAGATGACAAAGGCCAGCACTTTGGTTTGCGTGGTATTGATGCCGGAGGCTTCAGCGGCTATTTCGTCTTCTCGCACCGCTTGCATCGCGCGTCCCCAGTGAGAAAGCGCCAGGTTGCGCATCATCAGCCAGCAAAGCGCGACGAAGCTGAAGAGCCATACGAAGTTGGTTTGAATCTGCGCTTGGAAATCGGTATCGGGACTACCATCGGCGCGCAACGGCGAATCAATCATGCCCAGCGCTTCACCCAGCATTGGAATGGTGATGATTATCGAAATGATAATTTGCGCGAAGCCCAGAGTGACGATGGCTAAATAATCACCACGCAGGCGCAGACTGGGCAAGCCCACTAAAAAGCCGGCGACACCGGCAACCACGGCTGCGAGCAGAATACTCAGCAGGAAAATGAGCGGCATTGGCAAGTCCAGGCGCGGCCCGGCATCGCGCGTGAAAACGGCAGCGGCATAAGCGCCCAAAGCCATAAAACCCGCGTGTCCGAGCGAAAATTGTCCGGTTACGCCGTTGATTAAATTGAGGCTGACAGCCAGAATGATGCTGATGCCGGCCAGCATGATGAGGTCGAGAATGTAAGCGTTGAAAATCTGCGCGGTTACGCTTTGCAAAGCGTAAAGCAAGCCCGCCACAAGCGCCGCAACGACCAATCGCAAAGGCCAGGTGTGAAGCGGAAAATGAGAAGATTGGGTCATGCTCAGCAGAGAAATAAATCAGACTTTTTCGGGAGCGTAGCTGCCCATCAGGCCGCCGGGGCGAAAAACTAAGACGAGAATCAGCAGCGTAAAAGTGACGGCATCTTGATATTTCGATTGGCCCAGCAAAACCACCAGCATTTCGGCTAAGGCCATGATAAGGCCGCCCAATGCCGCGCCGGAAATGCTGCCGATGCCGCCAATAACAGCGGCGACGAAGGCTTTAAGACCAACCATTAAGCCCATTAATGGCTCGATGCCGCCTTTATCCACCGCATTTAAGATGCCCGCCGCCGCCGCCAAAGCCGAGCCAAGTGCGAAGGTGAGGGCGATGACGCGGTCGGTATTAATCCCCATTAGCGAAGCCGCCGAGCGATCCAGCGCAATAGCACGTAGGGCGCGACCGGCGCGCGTTTTCATCACGAAAAAGCTAAGGCCAACCATCAATACAACTGACACGCCGATAATAATGACTTGCTTAAGCGAAACCGTCAGTAACGGACTTTTAATGAGGAAAACACGCGGGATTAAATCAGGAAACGGTTGGCGCGCTGGCGAAAAAATGCCTTGCCCGCCGTATTCGAGCAGCATCGAAACGCCGATGGCGGTAATCAGCGCCGATAAGCGCGAAGCGTTACGAAGCGGGCGATAAGCAAAGCGCTCAATGGCGATGCCGATAGCGGCGCTGGCTATCATGGCAATTAAAAAAATCAGCAACACCGCTCCAAACGGTGCCGCCTGTCCTTCTTTAAGCAATAGCGTTACGCCCAGCCCGCCCGCAGCGTAAAATCCGGCGTAGCTGCCGATCATGTAAACATCGCCGTGCGCGAAATTTATCAGGCGCAGCACGCCGTAAACCATCGTGTAGCCGATGGCAATTAACGCATAGATCGCGCCCTGATTCAGCGCGATGACCAATTGCTGCGGCAGTTGATGGAGGATTTGATCGAAAGAAGGCATGAGAGGAATTTTGAATTATGAATTTTAAATTTTGAATGAATTTGCTTAATTCAAAATTTAAAATTCATAATTCAAAATCATGGTTTGATGGTAGCGACGTATTTGAACTTGTCGTCTTTGACCTGAAGAATCACGAGTTGCTTGACAACATTGCGATCTTTATTAATGGTGATGTCGCCGGTGACGCCGGGAAATTTGGTGGTGGCCGCAATCGCGTCACGGATTTTCGCGCGGTCAGTGCCGCCGGCTTTTTTTATAGCGGCGAACAAGATATTCGCCGCGTCATAAGCGACGGCGGCTAAGGCGCCGGGCGATTTGCCTTTGTGAAAAGCGCGAAACTTCGCCGAGAATTGCTTCATGCGCGGGTCGCCGCTATCTTCCGAAGCGTGCGTAGTGAAGTAGCAATTTTGCACGGCATCGCCGCCCAGCGCCACCAGGTCGGGGTCGTCCCAACCATCGCCGCCGAACATCGGTTGATCCAATCCGGCATCGCGTGCCTGCTTGGCGATGGTGGCTACATCCTGATAATAGCCGGGCAGGAAAATCGCTTCGGGATTCGCGGTCTTTATGTTATTAAGCTGTGAGCCGAATTGCTGGTCTTTTGCTTTGTAATTTTCTTCAGCCACAATTTGCCCGCCATTTTTGACGAATTCTTTTTTGAAGAAGTCGGTCAACCCGACGCTATAAGCATTGGCCGTATCGGTGAGAATTGCCACACGCTTGGCTTTGAGATTTTGAGCCGCGAAACGAGCGCAGATAGTGCCCTGAAACGGATCAATAAAACAAGTGCGGAAAATGTAATCACCAACCTGTGTTACGTTTGGATTGGTGGAAGTCGGTGTGATCATCGGCACGCCCGCCGCCTGGCAGACCTGTGCGCCCATCTTGGAACGGCTTGATGCGACTTCGCCCAAAACGGCGAGCACATTGTCTTGGTTAATTAGCTTTTTCACGCGGCTGGTGGTTTCATCCGGCTTGCCGTTGTTGTCTTCAAGCTGAATTTGAATTTTTTTGCCGAGCAGGCCACCAGCTTTATTGGCTTCATCCACGGCTAAGGCGATGCCATCGCGTGTGGATGTGCCAAACGCTGCCGTATCGCCGGTCAGGTCGCCGTATTCGCCAATGAGAATCACATCTTTGCGATCATAAGGCTTAGCTTTGCCAACCGTCGAAGCGTCAGTTTGAGTTCCTGACTCAGTTCCTGTGGGAGATGCATTTGAATCAGAAGTCGAAGCCGGTGGCTCTTTGCATCCACTTAAGACAAACGCGAGGGCCGCGCACAACAAGGCACGGGAAGCGCGTTTATCTAATAAAAAAGAAGGCATGGAAAAGTTTCTCCTGTCGCTTAAAAGTTGCTTAAACTGAATGCCGATTTTAACAGATGACCCCCGTCCACGCTATGCGCTCTGGATGCGCACCTAAAGAGTTCGTCTCGCTTTGATTTCGATAATTCAGGAAAGGCTCGCCATGAAATTGCTGTTGCTTTTCTTTTGCGCCGGTTTGCTGCTTTGCACTTCCCCATCCCTTGCGGCGCCAACGCCTTTTGCACGCAATGATAAATTAGCGTTGCGCGGTGCCACGCCGAATCGCACTGTTGTGCCGCGTTTTGACAGGTTTGAGTTGTCGCTCGATTTTTCAGCGGCTTATGAGAATCCTTTCAATCCCGACGAAGTGCAAGTTGGCGCCGATTTTACGTCACCGCAGGGCCAAATTTTCAAGGTTAGCGGCTTTTTAGCGCAGAACTTCGCGCGCAAACTGGAAAACGATGCCGAAAAAATCGAGGCTAATGAACAGCCGCGCTGGCTGCTGCGTTTTGCACCAAACGCCGTTGGCACCTGGAAGTATCGCGTGTGGGGCAAAGACAAATCTGGCGAAGTTTCGCTTGCGGAGGCAACCTTTCGTTGCACTGCTTCAGAAGATTTAGGCTTCGTGCGACGTAGCGCCAACAACTCGCGCGTCTTTGCCTTTGAAAATGACAAAGGTGTTGAAAAACCGTTTTTTGCGGTTGGCGAGAACATGGGCTGGCCCGGCAAACGCGGCACTTATGATTTCGACGATTGGCTGAACGCTCTGGGCAAAGCCGGCGGTAACTGGATGCGCATCTGGATGAGCAGTTGGAATTGCGCTCTTGAATGGAGCCGCGAGGGCCGGGGCGAATGGCGCAATGGCGAGTATCATGGCGTTGGTGTTTACAGTCTGGGCAACGCCTGGAAACTCGATCAGATTCTCGATAGCGCCGCGCAAAACAAGGTTTACGTCATGGTGTGCTTTGGCACTTATGGCGAATTTAAAAGCGGCGGCTTTTTCAACGAAGGCCAGTGGAAAGCCAATCCGTATAACATCGAAAACGGCGGGCCATGTAAAACACCCGAAGAGTTCTGGACAAATGAAACGGCACGAAAACTCTACAAACAGCGCCTGCGTTACATCGTCGCGCGCTATGGCTGGCGCACCGGTGTGCATTCATGGGAGTTTTGGAATGAAGCCGAAGCGCCCACACCGTGGATTGAAGAGATGGCGAAGTTTCTCAAAAGCATTGACCCCTATAAGCATCTGGTTTCAACAACCTACGGCACAGATGCCATCTGGAAACTGCCTGAAATTGATTTCACCCAAACGCATCATTATGGCACCGGCAACATCGCCGATACGGCGCCTGTCGCGCGTGGGCAAGCTCTTGAATACGCCAAATACAACAAGCCGCATCTGTTGGCCGAATTCGGCATAGACTGGCGCGATAGCGACGCCAAATATGACCCCGACGGCAAAGGAATCAACTTTCATAACGGCATCTGGGCGGGCGCCTTATCCGGCGATGGTGGCAGCCCAATGTTATGGTGGTGGGACAACTATGTGCATCCCAAAAAGTTGTATGGGCATTTTACGCCGCTGCGCCGCTTTGCTGATTTAGTGCCGTGGACAGACGGCGCCTGGCAGCCCCTTGAAATGGCGCCGCCGCAAAGCGCAGGCGATGAGACTTTCAGCGATTTAGTGATTCCCACCACTGCTGGCTGGGGCAAAGCCAAAAGCGAAGAGTTTCAAATCGGGCCATTGGGCGTTAAAGGCAGCGCACCAATGACGCAGTATCTTTACAGCGCAGGTAAAGCCGACTTGCGCAGCGTGCCACGATTTAAAGTCAACTTTGCGCGACCCGGCCAATTCAGCGTGCGCGTAGACGAAGTTTCGACCAAAACAACCTTGCGTTTTTTGCTGGACGGCAAGCCCATTCGCGATGTTGTTCTCGACCCGGTGCCGCCCGCTGACCCCAAAGTGAAGCCTGAATACGAAAGCACCGAACTGCGGCCACAATGGAACTCGTATCAAGCGCGCTTTAACAAAGGTTACGCCATCGAGGTGCCCGCCGGACAGCATGAAGTTGGGTTGGATGTTATAGCGGGTGACTGGCTCAGTCTGGGGCAGATTACGCTCACCAATTACCGCAGCAGCAACTATCCTGATTTACATTTGTATGCACTGGGCAATGGCAAAGGCGCCATTTTCTGGGCGCATAACGCGGCGCACAATTGGAAGAATGTGTTGGAAAAGAAACAGATGAAAACCGTGCGTTCGTCTCGCACTTCGATTCCCGGATTGCCGGAAGGCATTTATAACATTGAATGGTGGGACACCTGGAAAGGCGTTGCAATCTCGCGTCAAACCGGGCGCAGTGAAAATGGTAACTTGCCCATTAACTTGCCGGAAATAACCACTGATGTTGCGGCGCGAATTTGGAAATAGTTTGGAGAAACCCATGAAATACTCGCTACGGCTAATACTGAGCTTTGTGCTGATAATAGCGCCGTTGCAAGCCGCCGTGCCGGCAAAGCCCAATGTTTTATTCATCGCCATTGACGATTTGAACCATTGGACAGGCTATTTAGGGCGCAACAAGCAGGTAAAGACGCCGAACATTGACCGTTTGGCATCTCGCGGCGTGTGGTTTTCACGCAGTTACTGCGCGGCGCCGGTGTGCAACCCTTCGCGCGCTGCATTGATGTCGGGTTTACGGCCCGGCACAAGCGGCGTTTATGATAACGGGGAGAATTTCGCGCCGGTGATTCCAACCGAAATCACCTTAACCTCGCAATTTCGCAAGGCCGGTTATCACGTTAGCGGCGCGGGCAAGATTTATCATGGCAGTGTTTATCGCGCCGAAGAGTGGGACGACTGGCTGCGCGGTGCCAATGTGCCTGAAGGCGATGGCGGCACTGGGAATCAGATTCGCGCCGGCAAACTGCCGGTTACTCCTTTGGAGGTAGAGGACGCCGCGATGCCGGATTATAAATTTGTGGATTACGCTATCGGCCAACTCAACAAAAAACACGACAAGCCGTTTTTCGTGGCTTGCGGCCTGACCAAGCCGCATCTGCCCTGGAGTGTGCCTAAAAAGTATTACGAAGCTTTTCCTCTCGACAAAATTGAATTGCCGCCTTACGATGAGCATGATTTAAACGACCTGCCGCCCATTGCCCTGCAAATGGCGCGGCGTTCGGGCGATCATGAAGCGATTTTGCAAGGCGGCGAAACCGAATGGAAGCGCGCTATTCAGGCTTATTTAGCCTCAATTGCCTTTTGCGATGCGCAAGTCGGGCGGCTCATTGAGGCATTGGATAAATCGGCTTATAAAGAGAACACGATCATCGTTTTGTGGGGCGATCACGGCTGGCATCTGGGCGAAAAGCAGCACTGGCGCAAGTTCGCTTTATGGGAAGAATCCACCCGCGCCCCACTGATTTGGGTAGTGCCGGGACTGACGCAAAAAGCTAACACTTTGGAAGCGGGCAAGTGCGAGCGCACTGTAGATTACATGAGCATTTATCCGACCCTGATGGATTTATGCGGCCTGCCGATTCCGCCGCATGTGCAAGGCAAAAGCACTCGCGCTTTGCTGGAAAATCCGCAAGCGGCGTGGGCTGAACCGGCGATTACAACTTATCGGCAAAACAATCATAGTATTCGCACCGAGCAGTGGCGTTACACGCGTTACGCCGATGGCGGCGAAGAGCTTTATAACGAAAAAACTGACCCTTACGAGTGGAAAAACGAAGCCACTAATGTTGCTCTTAACTCGGTCAAAACGAGCTTAGTGCAACTATTACCGAAAGAAAACAAACCGCACGCGGTAGGCAAGGGTGGAAAGCAAAGACAAGGCGTCCGAAAAGGCAAGGGGAATGGTAGCAGGCGCAACGCCAACAAGCGCAACGCCAACAAGCGCAACGTCAATAAGCGCAATTGAGAGCATCAGACCGACCGCTTGGACAGTGCAGCGACTTGCTGGATAGAGTTGTTAAAATAGAGGGCGAATCTTTGAGAACAACTTTCTCCCTATGAAAAAACAGCGCAAGCAAATCAAGCCAAAAGAACAAATACAAATTGAAAAGCCGCCCAGAAGCAAGGCGGATGGCACCTGGGGCTGCTATCCCAAAAGCATTTCGCGCATTGAAACCGAAAAGCATTCGGCGTGGTATGTTCGTATTTACTTCCAGGGCGCTTATGTGCGCAAAACTTTTAGCGATCATCTGTGGGGCGGCAAGGAAAGCGCTTTGCGCGAAGCAATTGAGTGGCGCGATAACATGGAAGCGCAGATGGGCAAGCCGCGCACGGAGCGTTCCGTGCGCAAGAAGACCATTGTTGATGAGCGCGAAGTCGGCATTCATCGGCGCAACATCAAGCACGTCAAGCGCGGCAGGGTTTACTATCGCGATATTTACGAAGTAACCTGGACACCCGAACCGGGCAAGGTTAGCCGCACAACGGTTTCGGTCACTAAATACGGCGAAGAAGAAGCCTTGCGAATGGCACGCGAAATCCGCCGCGAAAAAGAAAAACAACACTTCGGCGGGCCGATTTATTGAATCAATTCACCACAAAGACACAAAGGTCACAGAAGAAACACAAAGAAAGAGAGGGGAGGGACATTACTGTGATCAGTTCCCTAATCGCTGTGCTTTCTCTGTGACCTTTGTATCTTTGTGTCTTTGTGGTGAATCTAAAATTGTTACTCAGCCAAATCTTGTGCGGCTTTTTGCAATTCCGTGAGTCGCTTTTTAGTGCGCGCTTCCATGTAAACGCGCACTAAAGGCTCCGTCCCTGATGGGCGCATGAGTAACCACGAATCGTCGGCTAATTTGAGTTTTACGCCATCCAGCGTCACAACTTCATTGACTTTGCTTCCGCCGACTTCTCTGGGCGCATCGTTTTGCATTTTCGCGATGAGTGCGTCTTTCTTTTCGGGGGTGAGATGCAAGTCAATGCGCGTCGAATGCCATGAACCGAATTTACGCAGCAGCTTTTGATAGACCTGCCCAAGTGGCTGCTTATGAACGGCCCAAATTTCGGCGACCAATAGATCCGCTAAGATGCCGTCTTTGCCGGGCGTGTGGCCTTGAATGCTCATGCCGCCACTTTCTTCGCCGCCCAAAATGGCGCCTTGTTCTTCGATGGCATCTCCCAGCCATTTGAAACCAACGGCGGTTTCAATCACGTCCTGGCCGTATTTCCTGGCGATGTCATCCAGCAAATGCGTGGTGGCAACCGTGCGTGCTACGGGGCCGCGTAGGCCGCGCGTTTCCATTAAGTGAACATAAACGAGGGCTAAAACCTGGTTCGGCGTGAGATAATCGCCATTGCCATCAACGATGCCGAAGCGGTCGGCGTCCGGGTCGTTGGCAAGGCCCAAATCGGCTTTGCGGGCGCGCACTTCTTCTTGCAGAGTGATATGGCATTTGGGGTTGGCCGGGTCGGGCAGCATTCCGCCGAACATCGGGTCGGGATTGGCACGAATCGTTGTCACTTTCCAGCCGCAATCGCGCAGAAGAGCATCAAGATAATCGCGCCCCACGCCATGAACGCAGTCGCATACGGCTTTGCCTTTGGCTTTTTTCAATAAGTCGAAGTCAATGACATTTTTTAACTGCTCGACAAAAGCCGGACGTGGATCAAATTCAAACAAGGAAGCGGGTTTTGCCGCTTTGGATTTTTTGCCGATAAAACTTTCGACGATATTGGTGGTGTCTTTATCCGCCGGGCCGCCATTGGGCTTGAAGAATTTGAAACCGTTGTAAGACGGCGGGTTATGCGAAGCCGTGATGATAATACCGGTTGCTAAATTGCGGCTGCGCGTCGCCCAGGCGATAGCGGGCGTTGGCGCGTCTCGATTGGAAAGCAAAACCGGAATGCCGGATGCGGCTAAAGTTTCGGCTGTTGTGCGTGCAAATTGCGCGGACATGAATCGCGTGTCATATCCAATTGCCACGCCGTTGCGGGCTTTTTCGGGTTCGTGTTGCTTGAGATATTCGGCTAATGCAGCAGAAAGAATGCGCACATTGGCGAAGGTGTAATCTTCGGCGATGATAGCGCGCCAGCCATCAGTGCCAAATTTAATCGGGGAAGTTGCCATGTCGAAGTTGCTCCATAGAGGTTTAGCGACACGGCTATTTTAGCAGGGATTTATTAGGTTAGAATGAAGAATCTTCATAAATCCAAACTTCTGGATTTGTGTAGATGAAATCATGAGGCTTAAAAGTGCGACCCGGTAATTCTAATAAGACACGGTTTTGAAAAACTTGCCGTGCGGCTACAGACATGATGCCGGAAATGTCATAAAACATTTGAAAATCTTTGTCGCCCAGGCGCCGCTTTTCGCGCCATTCAAATTCACATGAAACAAACCAAGGCGCTCTGGTTTGAAGAATCTTGTGGGTATCAAATCCGACTGTCACAAACCGAAATCTCCCATCAGGCGAAATGCCTCTTTGCACCTTTTGCGGCGGCGGGTAATCTTGGGGCCATAACGGAGGCGTATAAAACCACGGCTGATTGATTAAAGCAATCGTTACTGGCTCATTAACTTTCGATTTTAGGTAAGCCGCCGCCTGGTCACGCGGGTCGGGCACGCAAAACGGATATAGCACATTCGTCGCGCCGATGAACATCAAAAGTGCGAAGGCAGGGACGCTTATTTTTTGTGCGGCTTTGGGCATCAATTGAAAACACAAAGGCACGGCCAAGCATAAAACCGGCAAGAGTGGAAACAAGTAGCGCATGAAGCGCACTTGCGAAAGGCCGAGGGTAAAAAAATAAACGCCCGCGAAGGCCAAAAGCGGCATCCATAATTTGTTTTTTGAGCGAATGGCGAGAACCAATCCAATAACAGCACAGAACGCGCCCGGCGCGGTGACGGCAAAGGGCAAGTTGAAGGTGAGATGGTAGAGCCAGCCATTGCCGGTATGCACAAAAACATCGCCGTGCCCCTGTCGCGAATGCACCAAAAGCTCATAAAGCACGCCGCTATCGGTGCGATTTCCCAAGAATTGAGCGGTGTTAAGAACGCTATGTGGACAAGCCAAGACAAAGCCGAAAATAACGGCGCCGAGAACCATCAAGCAATTTTGAATTTTGAATCCACCCAAAGGGTGCCCGGAATTTTGAATTGAGACAAGTAGCGGCGCTAACAAAACCAATCCAGCGTTGTATTTTGTGGCAGCAGCGAGACCACAGAGAAAGGCGGAGATGAATATGGGTTTGGTCTGGTTTTCTTTCAAACTTTGCGCCGCAAAATATAACGCCCACGTTACGAAAAACGTCGCCGGCACATCCACCGTTGCAAAGTGTGAATGTTGGATGTGACCGGGCGCAACCGCCATCAAAAACGCGGCAAAAAGAGCAAGTTTTTCACTTGCCAACTGCCTTCCCATCAAATAAACCGCCGGGACTGTAAAAGCGCCCAGCAAAGCAGAAACTATGCGTCCGCAAAGCATGACATCATGCAAAAAAGGCCAGGGAGATTGGCCTTGTGCGGGTGTAGTCATTCCCAACAGGGTTTGAATTGAATACGAAAAATAAGTCAGATAGATAAACAGCGAAGGATAATTGAAGAACTGCGGGTTCCAATCACGGCTCATTAAAACGTTATAAACCGCCTGGGCAATCTGGCGCTCGTCAGGGTGATAGGAATACCAATGCTCGGCGTTGGGTAATCCCCAGGTCAGGCCGGGCAAGCGAAGTATTAAAGCGAGCAGGAGGCAGGAAGCAGGAAGCAGGAAACGAGAAGCAATATTAAAACGCGGCGAAAGAAATGATTCTTCCGCCGCGTTTTGTTCCGTTTCGGCCTCCAGCCTCCAGCCTCCAGCCTCCAGCCTCACCGCATCACCACAAGAGCGTTGGAAACGCTGCGCTCGCGGCCATCGGAAGGGCGATTGATGATGCGATTACGCACTACCATCGCCGTTGAGCCGCCGCCGTCGAAGTTGATGGCATCTACGGCTCCAAACTTGAGCATGGTGTAAGCCAACTCGGTGAGTGTCATGCCGCTGGAGTAGTAACCCTGGCGGCCATCTACAACCAGAATAATGTAGCCGCCGTTTTTATCAATACCCATTGCCGTGCGCGGGCCGCGTCCTACACGCACATCGGCGCGAAAGTTTTCGCCGGTTACACGCACCTGGCCATTTTCAACTAAGCGCGGGCCGCCGCCTAAAGCTGTTGTAACACCTTCCCAACCGGGCGCCGAAACTTTGAGTTGCGCTTTTTCACCGCGCGCGATTTTTTCTAAATAAGGCCGGGCGCCGCCACTACCAACAAGAGTAAAACCGCCGCCATAAATTGGGGCATAACCGCCACCGGGCCGCGCGATAACTTTGCCGCCTTTGACGACTATGGCCATTTCGCTGGATTTAAGTTTGTAAGAGGGGCCAAAGCGCGTCGTTAAAGCCGTGATGCGATTGCCATCGGGCCAGCCATTCAGTTCACGCACCGGCAGGCTCTGGCCGCCTTCACCACCCAATTGCACTTCGGCAATCGCCTGGAGGTTGCCAATTTGCGCGGTGCCATCAGGCTTGAAACCAATAGCGGTGCGCCCACCCCACGGCAAGCGAATCCATTCGTTGTTAACCAGCATGGCGCCCACCGCCGCGCCGTCATAAGCGAAGAATCCGCCATTGACTGCTAAAAGCGCCCGGTGACGGCTGGCCAGAACCGAAGGCCGCGCGCGTTGCAAAACCGAATAGCCCGCCGGCGCTACGCGCACGCGCCAACCATCTTGTGGGTCAACACGAGCCAAGAACATTTGCACCGGGCCGTGGTTGGTGCCTTTGCGAATTTTGGTAAAAGCGATGCCGCCGCTGAGCGAGTTCGTTTGCGCTTCCTCGAACAAGCGTTGCACTTCGATGACGACGCGGGCCGGGTTGCCGCTTGTGAACCATTGAACGGGCGCCATGTAGTTGGTGCGCAGCGAAAAATTAGCGTGCCAGTTTCCGCTACTCAAGGTAGTGCGCGGCACCAGATAATCGCGAATGGTTTGTGTAGGCGCCACTTCAGGACGCCGTGCTGCGGCAAGGCTGATATTAACATCCAGCTTATTCTGCGCCGCCACAATGCGCGTTGGGTTACTTAAAGTGACTACAGTTTGCACTTTGTCGGGTAAGACTCTGGTTTGAATATTTTCGACAATCGCTGCCGGATAAGTCAGTAAAAATGTGGTTGTCTGTAGCTGCGCACTTTTAGCGGCGGCGGGTTTGACAATCTTGTATTGAAAGCCAAACCAATCGGCAAAGGGCTGTAAGGGCACGTAAAAGGTGCTGCCGATATAACGTGGATGCTGCGGCAGTGTGACATCACGCTCACCGAAACGCGCCAAAGTTTGATCTGCGACTAAGTCAATGGTGTGATCGAAATAAATGACGCGCCATGTGTCGTCGCTGAGCGGCCCCACCGAAGCGCCCATGCCGTTCGCCAAAAATTGAATCGGCACGAAAATCTCGCCCCGGCTCGATTGTGCCGGCGGATTCGCAACCGCATAAGCCTGAGCTAAGGGCGGCGTAGCCGGCAAGGGTGGCGGTGCAGGAGTCGGTGTTGGCACCATAACGGGCACCGAAACGGGCGGTGCTATGGGTGCTGTTATAGGCTTGGCATTTGTTGCTTGAGAGCGTGGCAATGCCGCTGTTTGCGCTATCGGCTTTTGAACGAGTTTCTTAACTTGTGGCTTTGCTACTTGTGATTTTGGCGTTGGTGGCTTGCCACTTTTGGAACTCGTTTTGGGAGTCGTTTTAAAGATCGCTTTAGAAATCTTGAGTCCAGAGTTTGAAACTGGCTTGGGCTTGACCTTGTTTAGGGCCTTAGTAGCGACTTTTGGTGCGATTTTAGCGCTTTTTTTCGCAGTTTGTAGCGAAAATTGTTTTTTAAGGCCCTTATTTTGAGCCGGGGCAGGCCACAAGCCCCATAAAATGGGTGTCAGGGCCAAACTTGCCAGAGCATAAAGCCGAGCGCGTTGGGGTGGTGTCTGCGGCACGCGCGGCAGGGCACCTCGTAAGGCACGCTTGGTTACGCGGCGTGTTTGGGGATTTAATTTGTAAAACAAACGTCGAAGCATGGTATTTTCACGTCACACAATTCAGCCGATTTAAAAGGCTCTTTCTGTTTAACCGAGGCACTGGCCCGGCTCAACCCTGATTTTCAGTTTCACTGCTGCACTGATGAAGCATTGACACTTGGAACGGAATCTACTGGCCAAAGTTCAAGACTGTCAATTCCAAGAGCAGTTTGTTGACATCCTCCGCTTTGCCTCCACCATCGCCTTCGATGCCCTTCATTCCCAGGTCGGCAGATAAAGCCGATTCCAGAGCGGCTTGAATCTGTTCGGTTGAGAAATTCCGTGCCTGTTCTGCAAGGCGCCGGCCCCGCCACGCCTGAAATTGAAGCGCATTCGCCAGGTTGTCCTTGCCGTCCTGGGGGAGTTGATTTGCTAAATCCGGCGGCAAGCGTTGGAGGAGCGAAGCGTCCAGCGGCAGGCGAGCGTCGAGAAAGGCGCGGGCTTGCAAAAGTTGTCTGAAGTGAGTCACTAAAGTTGCCAGTATGCGTTCAGGCGCGTCACCTCCTGCGATAAGTTCACGCATCAGTCCAATGGCATGTGGTGTATTGCGGGCACCTAAAGCATCCGTCAAATCGAAAATGGTATCTTGTGGGGCGCGCTTAACCATTTCATCAATGATTTGATTAGTCACTAATTCTCCATCACCTGCGCGCAAAGAGCATTTCTCCAGTTCATTTAAAAGTAATTCGATATCCGTTCCCGCACGCGACACCAGATGATTGGCTGCTTCAGGGGACAGGGGAATGTGTCGGCGGACGGCTTCGTCCTGGATAACACGAATGGTAAAGCCGGCATTTTTCAAAGGCACAGTGCAGTCGATGATAGCGCCGGCCTTTTCGAGGCTTTTGTCAACCGCAGCATTGATGCAGCGTGGCACGACAGCGCGACTGCCAACTTCCGGCGTTTCCGGTGTGCGCATCAAAATTAAAACCGTGCAGGCAGGCAGGCTTTCAATGGCCTCGCTTAATCGTTTGGCAGGTGAGAGCGCAGCTTTGGAACTCCCTTTTGAAGCGCTTTTATTGGCTTTGCCTTTGGGTTTTGTTTCACCCTCGTCGCTGCTTTCGCTACTGCGGTGCAAACCTTCCAAACGTTCGGCACGCTGCACCAAAACCACACGCGCATCAGCTAAAAACGGCAAGTTGCCGCAACGCGCTAACACTTCGGTTAAGCTTGTTGTTTCACCATCCAGCGTATCCAGATTAAAATCGCGGGCATCGGACGGTAGTATCCATTCGAGCAGAGCATCGGTTACGCGCTTTTGCAGAAAGCCATCACCCAGCACACCATAGACTCGTAGCGGGGCGCCATTGGGCAGAACTTTGGACTTTTTGAAATCGGAATAGGAAAGCATTTGAGGTGGTGAGGTTGTGAGGTAGTGAAATAGTTTTTCCACTACCTCACAACCCCACTACCTTATCACTTTCAGCGAAGGGCTTCTTTCAACCTGTCCAGGCTGGCTTGGAGGTGTTTGTCTTCAATATCAGGCGCTAAGGCTCCATAACGCGCGGCGTTGCGTAGATAAGTCAGGCCAGCGAACTCCTGGCGCGCCTCGGCGGGCAATGGGGTGCGACTGAGCCAATCATCGAATTCCTGCGCGGTTAGGGCAGTAGAAGGAAAAGGCGTGCGCGATTTTCGCGCATGGCGCTGCACCAGACGTGTCGCCTGCTCGTAAACGCACTCAATGCGCTGGCGTTGTTGTTCGGGGGTGTTGTCCGCAAGTGGCGCGCGGCCCAACTGTTTTTCAATTTGCGGCCAAAACAAGCCGGCAGTTAAAAGCAACAAGCCGGCAATAGGAATGAGAATAAAGGCGCCTGAACCTAACAGTTGCCCATTGGTTAGCATCTTTTTCAGTCGGCTGAACCAGGAATCGTCCGCCAGGCGTGTGCCTGCTGAAGGGTCGTGGGCGATCCAGCCCATTTCGGGCACGTAATATTCTACCCAGGCATGAGCATCTCTTTCGCGGATGGTAATGGTGCCTGTTGTTAAACCAGCGTCGCGTGCTTCGCCCACATCGGGTTCAAGGTAGCCGGTTACCAAACGCGCCGGCACGTCCATCGAACGCAAAAGCAGGGTCATTGCCGAGGCGAACATATCGCAGGCGCCCACTTTGCTTTGATTCAAAAAATAAAGCACTCCATCTTCACTTGAAGGCGTTAAAGGCGCGTCCAGTGAATACAAGCAATGTTCGTGAAGGTAAGCACTAACCGCTAAGGCTTTGCGCACGGGTGTATCAGCAGGCGTGCCGCGACGACGCTCGGCTTCGAGAATCTCCATCGCTATAGCTTTTAACCGGGCATCATTGCCGGCATCATCCGTCACTTTTAAGAACGGCGCACGCTCTGGGTTGCGCTGCCATTCTTGCAATTCGGTTTGGGTCAAGCCTGGTGCCTGATTGGAGGACGGCAATTTTTCTACGGTGCGCCCAGTGATGGTGTAACGCGGATCGGCATAGTTCAAGGGAGATGTAGCAAACGAGGCTGTGCCGACGGCACCAGTATGGCGGTTGAGATACGACTGCCTCCACAAGGCTTGCATGGAAACCGGAATGCCAGCGCTGTAAAACACTGTTGAATTAGTCACAATCGGCTCAATCGTAGCCGTCACCAGATGTGCCACGCCAAAGCGCGGGTTGGGCGCGGCACTATCGCGCTTGAGCCAGGTTATTTCGCGTTGAATCTTTCCCTGCTGGAGAAATGGGTTTATCGGTTCGGATTTGACTTGAACTTCCACCAAGTCTTCAGGGTTGTCTTCGTCTGTCCACGAAGAAGCAACATAATTACGGTAAACACGCCCGCGCCACAGGTCAGGCGACTCTCCTTGCACCTTACTAATCTTCATTACAGGGCGCTCGGTCAGGGTATGTGTGCCGCCACGCACTTCTAATTGGCGTGGCGACCTGCTCCAACCGAATTGTGTTTGATTGGCTTGCGATAATTTGTTAAGGGCGTTCGTCGGCATAATGCCGGGCAAAGCGGCGTAAAGCGGTATATAAGCCAGCAGTGCCCCAGCCACAAAAATGGCAAACCATACGGCACTGGCCCCTACGAATTGCCGAGTTGTGCGCCGCATATGCTCTTCCGAATGAGATTCATCATGCACTCTATCGGCATACAGTCCTGTATTCCGGCGGCGCTGCCAGTTGGTGAGAAGTCGCTCGTAACCAATGAGAAATAGGCCCGCTGCCGTAAAAATCAAAAATCCAACCTGCACGATGGTATCTACCAACACCAGGTTAAGCAGGCCAAACAACGATAAAGTCGCTACCAGGGGCATTGAAACTGGAATGGGCTTGCCTTCAATACGCACGCCGATCATTAAAATGCAACCAACCATTACCAGACCTAAATAGCCGGCCACGACATCGTTGGCATCGCTAAGCCAGGTGCGCGTGAAAAACAGTTCACTGTTACTCAGAATCGCAACAACCAACAGAACCGGAACCGTAACAAAGCGCACCAGCATGGCACCGAAGCGATAACCTTCCGCCCCATGATTGGAAACAAAAGCTGAAGCTATAGCCAAAAGAAAGGCCGCACTGTAAGCGAAGGAGAATGCTGTGACATCCATGTGATAGCCCAGCACATACGCTGCTATGCCCGTGGCAATGGTCAGGGCCACATAAGCCGGCAGCACCAAACCCATAGGAATCAAAGATAACGAGGGCGCTACCTTTTTAATATTTTGTGGAGAAACAGCCATAGGAATTCAAACTATTTTAAGCCGAGCGGGTTTCTATAGAAAAGTTAATCAGGCCTGTGCCGTGTTCGGTATTTTATGACATTTGTTCAAGAACCGAAGCAATCGGCTCGCCTCGGCGCACCAGGCGCGTGAGTGCGTCAAATTGAGTAAACGAAGTATTTTGCGTTTTGTCGCGTGTTTCCTCTTCAAAGCTAAGAGCATCCAATGCCAACGTATAACAAGGCGCTCCGGTGCGACCCTGCAAAGGCCTTCGCGCCGCTTCCAAATCAGCCAGGGTCGAAGCAACTATTAAAGAAGCGCGCCCCGGCGGCACTTGGAGAGCGGCTTGATGAGTTAAACGTCCCAGGGTGGCATCAGAATTTTCAACGGGCGTCAAGCCTGCTAAAAGATGCATCGTTGCGTTGGCATCAAGTAAGTTGCGTGCTTCGTGTCTGATTAATTTTAAGGTCTGATCCTGGTCATTTTTCCAGCAGAAAATCTGTAAATGATAACCGCCTTCGAGCAGATGTTGTGCAATCGAAGCGGCGATGACGATGGAGGATTCCAGGGTGTTATCTCCGCCGCGCCCGGCTAAAGTTGCGCGACTGGTATCTAAAAAAATCGCCAGATCGCGTGCTACGTTCTCTTCCCACTCAACGACTTGCAATTGACCGGTGCGTGCCGTGCTTTTCCAATGCACGCGCCGAATTGGCTCGCCGGGTTGATAAGGCCGCACGCCATGAAAATCAAGCGCATCGGCCACGACACTGGCGTGTTGTGGTGCTTGCAGGCGCGCTGCGCTGCCACCGATAAACCCCAACCTTTCCAAACGCACAATATGAGGTAAAACCGTGATTTCCTGAGCAATGCCTGAAGGCAAAGGCTCATTGAATAAAGAAAGTGGGTCGGTAGAAGCCACACGTGCCGGCGGTAATTGATAACGCCCGCGGCGATTCAACTTCCAGGCTTGCAAGCGTTCAATGCTTTCGTGAGGACGTAGTAAGGCGATTTCATGCAGACCACCAGCTTCGGCGCTAATAGCCGGGGTTTTGTGTTCCGGCATCGGATAAGGCGCCTGATTGATTTGGCCGGCGCGCACCTCAGTCAGGAAGGCGGGAATTGAAGCTGCGTTATGCACGCGCACACGTCCATAAATAACATCGCCCACATGACCGCTGGCTGGAAAATCGCGTGAAACTCTCAGGCGCCGGCTGGACAGGCGCCCAATGGCAATGGCTAAAGGCGGCGCTACTCCTAAAATCGCCGCCATAAAAACAATCGGCGGCGTGCGAAAAATGCCCGCCACTAAAAGGCTGAACATCATGCCCACCAAAAGTGTAAGGCGAACCTTATTTAAGGCTGTAGGCTGAGGGATAAAGGATGAAGAAATGGCATCTTCCATGGCTGCCGAAGCCGTGCCTTTTGATGTTTCGTTTTGGCCCATGCGTTTTCATCCCTTCGACAGGCTCAGGGCAAGCTCTTCCGCCTTCCGCCTTCATCTTTGCCTCACGGCACCTGTATTTCGTCTAAGATTTCGCGCACCAGATTTTGAGCCGCACCCTGATTTCCCAAACCTGTATCACCGCGCAAAATCAAGCGATGCGTCAAGACGGCTGGTGCCTGATTTTTTACATCATCCGGCGTGACGAATTCGCGCCCGGCTAAAAGCGCGGCAGATTGGGCCGCGCGCTGTAGTAAAATGCTGCCGCGCGGGCTGGCGCCCAGAGCAATTTGCGGATGGCGTCGTGTGGCGTGCGTTAAGGCCACGATATAATCGCGTGTGGCAGACGAAATGAAAACCCGCGAGCGGGCATTTTGCAAAGCAAAGGCTTCCTCTAAGGAGAGCGCCGTTTCGACACGTCCCAAAAGTGACATCTGCGGATTGTCTTCGCTATAAATGGTGTTGCCCTCCTGGCGTTCTACGCCCTTGCGATGGGCGTGGGCGTGTTGGTGCTGCTCAGCTTCGGCATGACGTTGCAGCATTTGGCCTTCTTCGGCTTCATTGGGATAGCCCATGCCTACGCGCAACAAAAAACGATCCATCTGTGCTTCGGGCAGGGGAAACGTGCCGCGATATTCGATGGGGTTTTGTGTGGCTAAAACAAAAAACGGTTGGGGCAAACTGCGCGTCGTGCCTTCGACTGTGACCTGTGATTCTTCCATCGCTTCGAGCAAGGCACTTTGCGTTTTAGGTGTGGCACGGTTGATCTCATCGGCCAGAACTATATTGGCGAAAACCGGGCCGGGCACAAAGGAAAACTCCGAGCTTTTCTGGTTGTAAATGGTGAGGCCGGTTACATCACCGGGCAAAAGGTCGGGCGTAAATTGAATGCGCTTGAAAGTGCCTCCGATGGCGCGGGCCAGAGCTTTGGCAAGCGTGGTTTTGCCAACGCCTGGAATGTCTTCGAGCAAGGCATGACCCCGCGCCAAAAGCGCCACAAGAACAGTTTCAATGGCGTCGTGCTTGCCGACTAAAACTTTTTCAACCTGTGTTATGACTTTGCGTGCATTGGCGCGCGCTTGAACAGCTTCATCGGCGGAAAGTTGGTTCATGAGTATGATTTTTCAATGGATAGCGAAGGTGTAACTACCTGCTGCTAATGGCGCCGTCGTGATTTTGGCTGGCAAGAGCCATTTTACATGGCCGTCGGCAAATGCATAATTGGCGCCATTCGAATGCCGACGCGCCGG
>DASWNL010000246.1:0-8118 GCA_036399215.1 Abditibacteriaceae bacterium | reverse complement strand
TTCTACGGGTGTTTTCTTTATTCTTGGCATAGCGATTTAGAAAAGGCGGAGGGGTGAAGAATCTTCATCCCTCCGCCTTCATCCTTCATCCTTCATCCTTCGTTACGGTGTCGGTTCGAGGGTGGCGGGTGGCGCGGTGTAGGTCGGGATGGTGCCGCGAATCATGTTGCCTTCGGCGGTGCCTTCGGGGAAGACGCGCGCGGCGGCATCATACCATGCCACGCAGTGCTCGCTCAGTTGGGCCGCTAAAGTCGTCATTTTGCCGGACGCTGCGCGCCACGCCGTTTTCGCGTCGCTGTAATCGTCCATCAGCGATTCGCATTGCGCCCTTAATTCCTGGTAGTCCGCAAGTTGGAGATCCATCGAAAACACCCAGGATGGCCCGACCTTCTCCCACGCCGACTCGAAGGCGCGGGCCTCTTCCAGAGTGGACGAGCGTCCCGTGCCAATCTCCTCCAGGGCTTCAATCACACCGAGCTTGTCTGGCGAAGAGCGGAAGTGGAACTTACCCGCCGCCTTGCCCTGCGTGGTCAGCAAATCGAGTTGGCGCAACTGCGTATCCAGCAAGCCGCGCTTTTCTTCCTGCGCGGCGTCCATGTCGGCCACCGTGTCGCGTTGCACCTGCAAAGCGGTGATAAGCGCCTGAAACGCAGCCGGCGTCATCTCCGGCCACACCCAGGCAGACTCTAACTGCGCCATCGCGCTCTGTGTGGGAACCGCTCGTTCCCACACCTGCATTACACTGACTGCCATTGTTTTCCTCCTCTGGAATATCGTAATTATTGGGCACCGCTCTCCTTACGAGATAATACGGGATTTACGGAGCGCCAAACCAGACTAAAAAGAAGAAATTCCTCCAACGGGAGGCTGAATAAAATAGGAGTTACGCAGTTGGTTTGCGAATCATGTTGCGAAGGAGCGTGTCATTCCGAGCGCAGCGACGTGAGCGAGGCACGAGCGGAACAAAGCGCAGTCGAGGAATCTTGCCGTTCTCTATGAGGTTAAAGATTCCTCGACTGCGGACTGCGTCCCTTCGACTGCGCTCAGGGCAGGCTCTCCGCTCGGAATGACAGCTTTCCCTTTTCAACTGCGTAACTCCTATAAAAAACAAACGACCTGCCGAAACGATATTTGCGGCCTTTTCCCTCGATTCTCTACTAGATACGACCGATTCTCTAACCCACCAGACGAATTCTCTACGAGATACGACGGATTCTCTCCGCCTACGACGGATTCTCTACCCGATACGACCGATTCTGTAGCCGATGGCCCGGATTCTCGCCGTCTACGACGGTTTCTGTCGCCAACCACACCGATTCTCTTCCCGATGAGGCAAGTTCTCCACGCGATGCGACCGATTCGCTTCGCCTACAACCGATTCTCTGAGTAACCAATCTACTTCTCTCACCAATGCGATGTTTCCAGCAACTTTATAAGCGCAGATTCAACTTTATAAGCGGAGATTTAACTTCATTATAAGCGATGTTCCGTGCAATTGTTAACTCATGCATATCGCGCATGGATACACCTACCCCGCAGCAACAAAAAAGGCACGCGGGGCGTGCCTTTTGTTCGATTGCCCAATTCTACTCCGCCGCGCCACCCGGCTCCGCTTCGCCACGCATCGCCGCCAAAGCCGCACGCACCCTCGGTGCGCTGGGGCTTTCGATGGCCTCGTAAATCGTCAGCGCCGACTGCGCCAACTCTATCGCCTGCTCTGTCTCGCCGAGCGATACCAACGCCAGCGCCATGTTGAAAGATGCGTTGCCTTCGCCGCGCCGGTCGCCGATTTCTCCTGCGACTGTTAAATACTTCCCGTAATATTCGATGGCACGCCGCGTCTCGCCCAAGTTTTTGTAGGCTATACCAAGGTTGCCCAAAGCATTGCCTTCGCCGCGCCGGTCGCCGATTTCCTGCATGACAATCAACACCTTCTCGTAAAATCCAATGGCACGCTGCGTCTCGCCCAAAGCCGCATAGGCATTGCCAAGGTTGCCCAAAGCGTTGCCTTCACCACGCCGGTCACCGATTTCTCCTGCGATGACCAACTGATTCTCATAATATTCAATGGCACGCCGCGTCTCGCCCAAAGCATAGTAGGCCAGGCCGAGGTTACCCAAAGCCACGCCTTCAGCGTCACGCCTTTTTAATTGGCGGGCGGCGGCGGCCTGCGCTTCCAGCCACGCGATGCGTTCGCGGGGATGCTGCCGCAGATCGAGAACGTAAGCCCCGGCGTCGGGATACATCATGCAGAGGTGGGCGGCTTCGTCGTCCTGCGCGGCGTGCGTGCGCGCCCACGTTTGGCCGGCTTCGATGTTGGTGCGCTCGTCGTCGAACAGCTTCAAGCCACGCACCATCGCGTCGTGGCCTTCGAGAAATAAATCACCAGCAGCGCGCAACACCCGTGCGTAATGCGTGGCGTGGCGCAGTTGGGCAGTGTCGAGTTCAGTTTGATTTTCATTAAGGCGCTCGCTGGCGAAGTCGCGGGCGAGGTCGTGCAGGCGATAGCGCGCGGTGGCGGCGTCGAACTCCACCATGCTGAAGTCGAGCAGGCCGGTCAGCGCGTTGTTTGCGCCATCGGCGTCCATATCCCACAGCGCCGCCGCTGCCGCGTCGTCGAACGAACCGGCAAAGACCGCCAACCTGAGCCAGCGCGCTTGCTGCGTGGCATCGAGCAGGTCGTAGCTGAGTTGGATGGTGGCTTCGATGCTGCGCGGCCCTTCGAGCAGGCTGTCGTCGGTCAGGCCCAGCCGCGTGCGCGCGTCGGCCAAGCGACCCAGATACGCCTGCGGCGTGAGGTTGATGCTGTGCGCCACCGCGCTGGCCGCCAGGCGCAGAGCCAGCGGCAGATAATCCAGCCGCCGCGCCATCTCATCAGCGCAGTCGCCGATGCGCGGCGCGATTTCCAGAAGCAGTGCGCACGCATCTTCCGGCGACAGCTTATCGAGGCGTAGGGGATTCAGTCGTGGCAGTGTGAAAAATCGGCGCGAAGTCACGATGACGGCGCACGAGGTGGGCGGCAAGAGCGGCGCCACCTGCGCGGCGTCTTTAGCGTTGTCGAGCAGCACGACGGCGCGCTGCTCACGCAGAATCGAGTGATAAAGGCCATGCAGCGCCGTCACATCATCGGACAGTTGCTCGGTTGGCGGCACGAAGGGGCGAATGAGAGTTTGCAGCGCCGCCGTCACGCTGAGCGGCGCCAGCCCCACACCCTGAAGATCGAGATACAAACCGGCGTCGGGATAGCGCGTTTTCAACTCGGCGGCTAATTGCAGCGCCAGTGCCGTCTTGCCCACGCCGCCCATGCCCGATAGCCCCGAAATCGCCACGCCACCCCGCGCCATGCCCTCGCGCAGTTCGTTCAATTCGCTTTCGCGCCCGGTAAAATCGGCGGGCGGTTCGGGGATTTGGTGGAGAAGTTGGGGGAGAGAAGATGTCCCACCTTCCAGTTCAGCAATCTTTTGTTTTGCTTCTTCGATTTGCTCGTTAAGTTCAAATTGCTGTGCTGGATTGGCTGCTTCCGCAAGTTTCTCCTGCAAAAAAGCTAATTTCCGCTTCCACTTATCAAGGCTCATAACTTACTCGCTTTGGCCTGTTCAATTAACCGCCAAATTCGACAATTTTGGCTTTAGCTTCTTCAATCTGTTCCATAAGTTCAAAACGCAATGCCGGGCTGGCGGCAATAGCCTCTGCCATTTGCAGAAATTGGAGTTTCTTCTGCCACTTTTCCAGAACTGGATTAGATGGCTGGGTGGGCGCCGGGGAAGTTTGGCTCACCACACTCGGCGCGGCACTCTGCGAGGAGCCGTGGTTTGGCTTGACCCCCGTAATGCCCCACTGGAGGAGGTCAAGATTTTCTTTTGTCAAGCCACCGCGCAGGTCTACCCAAGTGCGGTTGCCGAGGAACAGTGGTAGTTCCGGGTGATCTGGCGCATCGGAGAGAAGAACGGGGATAATCGCGCGACCATCTCTCACGGCCAGACGGAGTGCGCCCTGCATTTCTTCATCTTCCCACGGCCCCAGGCCATCAGCACCGACTAAAACCGCCACGCTGCCGGAACTCTTAATTCCCTCTTCCAGCAATCTTTGCCAGGGAATGCCGGGACGCAGTTCCTCTTCATCGAACCAGACTTTAAGGCCGCGCGCTTTCAATGCGGCGTTAAGTTGGCGCACCATCGGTTTGTCTTTGCTGTTGTGGCTCATAAATACATCGAACGGCTGTTGCTGCGACATACATTTATCCTTTATCAATCTATTTCAGAGTGCGGAGAAAAAAAGGCTATTAGAACCGCTTCAACACAAATGATTATTACTACTATGCCCGACGCACCATAATTATAGTTCATAAGCAAACCTCAGTCGCAACAAAAAGGGGCACGATTCATCGTGCCCCTTAAAGATTCGCCACGGAGTTCTACTCGCCGAGTTTCGCCAGCAAATTCGCGGTTTCGACAGCGGCTAAAAGGGCATCAGCGCCTTTGTTGCCGGCTTTGGTGCCGGCGCGTTCGAGGGCTTGTTCAATGCTGTCGGTTGTCAGCACGCCGAAGATAACCGGCACATTGGTAGAGAGGCTGGCGTTCATGATGCCGGATGCGGTCTGGCCGCAGACGTAATCATAATGATCGGTTGCGCCTTTGATGACGGCGCCTAAGCAAATCACGGCATCAAAGCGCCCGCTGCCGGCCATTGTTTTGGCTACAAGCGGCAATTCAAAACTGCCCGGCACATAAGCCACTTCAAGGGCGCTTTCCTGGCCGCCGATGCGACGCCATGCTTCGGTTGCGCCTTCGAGAAGCCGATTGGTGATGAGTTCGTTAAAACGCGCTACGACGATACCGATCTTTAAATTGCCCGCCCGCCATTCGCCTTCGTGTTTAGTCATTGTTAGTCCTTTGAATAGAACGCAAATCACGCGAATTTTCGCAAATACACGCAAATTCTCTTTGAAAGATTTGCGAAAATTGCTGCTGATTCGCGTAATTTGCGTTCTATGAAGATTCTTCTTTTTCCTCGTTAATCTGCGCGATGTCTTCTAAGAGGTGGCCCATTTTATCGCGTTTGGTATCGAGGTAACTTTGGTTGTGTTCGTGTGGGGCAGGACGCAATGGGACGCGCTCAACGATTTGCAATCCGTATGCTTCGAGGCCAACGCGCTTAGCGGGATTATTGGTTAAAAGGCGCATTCTGCGCACGCCCAAATCGGATAAAACCTGCGCCCCGGTGCCGTATTCACGCAGGTCGGCAGCGAAACCAAGCGCATGATTGGCCTGAACTGTATCGGCGCCCTGATCTTGCAGTTCATAAGCGCGCAACTTGTTGAGAATGCCAATGCCGCGCCCTTCATGTTGGGCGATATAAAGCAATACGCCGCTGCCGTTTTGCGCAATCTGCTGCAAAGCGCCACGCAGTTGATCGCCGCAATCGCAACGCAATGAATCCAACACATCGCCGGTCAGGCAGCCGGAATGCACGCGCACTAAAATGGGTTCTTCGGGCCGCACTTCGCCGTTGACTAAGGCCAAATAGGGCGTGCCGTCCAAAACGCTTTCATAGGCCACAACTTTGAATTCGCCCCATTGTGTTGGCAACTTAGCTTCGGCTACGCGCCGCACCAACTTTTCGTTCATGCGGCGATAGCGAATCAGTTCTTCTATTGTGATGATCTTTATATCGTGTTGCGACGACATGACTTCAAGCTCATCCAGGTTGGCCGAATTGCCTTCTTCGTTCAACACTTCGCAGATCACGGCGGCAGGATACAAACCGGCAAGGTGGCACAAATCAATGGCGGCTTCGGTATGACCGGCCCGCACTAAAACCCCGCCGTCGCGGGCGCGCAAAGGGAAGGTGTGGCCGGGCCGCATTAAGTCGCCCGGAAGCGCTTGCGGATCAATCAGAACCTGCACAGCGCGGGCACGGTCAGCCGCTGAAATGCCGGTGGTGGTGCCGCTGCGCGCATCGACACTCATTGAATACGCCGTGCCATGCCGGTCAGTATTCGATTGTGCCATCGGGCCAAGTTGCAGTTCATCAAGACGCTTGCCTTCCATCGGCACGCAAATCAGGCCGCGCGCTTCGCGGGCTAAAAAGTTGATGGCTTTGGCGTCTACGAACTGCGCCGCCATAATCAAGTCGCCTTCATTTTCGCGTGTCTCATCATCTGCTACCAACACGAATTTGCCGGAGCGAAAATCTTTCAGTGCTTCTTCAATAGTTGCAAACATACATTTATCGGGGCGCTTATATTGGCGCTTCGCGTGTCCAGAGGGTGAGCTTTTCCACGTATTTGGCGATCATGTCCACTTCTACATTAACGGCATAGCCAGTTTGCCAATCACCGGCAGTTGTCACTTCGCGCGTGTGTGGGATTAAAGCTACGCTAAAGCGGCTATAGGCTACATTGGCGACGGTTAGCGAAATCCCATCCAGGCAAATGGAGCCTTTTTCAATGATGTATTTCATCAAACTTGAAGGTGGCTCGAAACTGATCCACCAGCCTTCGCCTTCGGGGCGCACAACAGTAACGGTAGCCACGCCGTCCACATGGCCTTGCACGATATGGCCGCCCAAACGTGCGCCAACTTGCAAAGCTCGTTCGAGATTGACTTTATCGCCTTCTTTTTTCAGTCCAAGCGTGGTGCGGCGCATGGTTTCTTCAACGGCCTGCACCACGAAATAGTGCGCGCCCAGTTCAGTCGCTGTTAAGCAGCAACCATTGACGCTAATGCTTTCGCCAAGCTGCGCGTCGCGCAGAAATGCCTCATCCGCCACACTGATTTGCAGTTGTAAGGCTTCACCAAGAGGCGTAATGCGTTCAATCGTGCCAAGGCACTCTACCAGACCTGTGAACATAAGAATTTATGTCAAATCGCTTTGAAGAAGCGCGTGACATGATCATTTAAATAGCCGGAGATGAGAACATCTTCTCCCAGACTTTCGTGTTGCACTGCGCGCAAACGCCGGGCGGCATCCATGTTTTCAACAGCCCATTTGCCTGTCGCTGAAATGCCGCTTCCCATGAGCAAGGGAGCCACGAAAAAGGTCGCTTTGTCGGCTAAATCAGCTTCTAAAAAGGCCGCTGTCACCTGGGCGCCGCCTTCAACTAAGATGCTACACCATTCGCGCTCATAGGTTTTTTGCAATAGCATCCTTAAATCAATTCTGCCCTCTTGAGACGGTAATCGCCATACGCCGGCTCCGGCGGCTTCAAGTGGTGCTGTTTTTTCATCCGGCACGTTTTCATCTACGGCCACAATTAGCGGAACTGTAGAAGCGCTTTTTATCAGTCTTGAGCCTAAAGGCAAGCGGGCCTGTGCATCTAAGACGAGGCGCACCGGCTGTTTCCACTGGCCGTCAAAACGAATCGTCAGTTCGGGATCGTCTGCTAAGGCTGTGCCGATGCCGATTAAAACCACATCATGTTCATGGCGCATTTTGTGGACGCGATGCCGCGCGGTTTCGCTGGTTATCCATTTGGAAGCACCTGAAGAGTGCGCGATTTTGCCATCCAGAGAAACCGCACTCTTGAGCGTTACAAAAGGGCGCTTCTGCACGATATGCACTAAAAACTGCTCATGCATTCGTGCGCACTCTTCGACGCAAAGTTGGTTTACCTCAATGCCCGCTTCGCGCAGTTGCATCATGCCACGCCCATTGACCTCCGGGTTCGGATCAAGAACGCCGCAGACCACCCGCGCCACGCGCGCCTGAATTAAAGCACGCGAGCAGGGTGGTGTGGTGGCAAAATGCGAGCACGGCTCCAAGGTAACGTAAGCCGTCGCGCCGCTCACACTTTCACCCGCCGCTTGCGCCATATTCAACGCCCGAATTTCTGCATGTGGATTGCCGTGTCCCGGTTGCGTGTGACCGCCCGCTAAAAGCTGCCCTTCTTTAACCAGAACGCAACCGACAGACGGGCGGGGCGAAAGCCAGCCTAAACCGCGTGCTGCCCATTGCAAAGCCGCGCGCATACCGCTTTGGTCGTCGGTAATGGGCGAAGAAAGAAAATCAGTCATGGAGAACGAGAATTGAACAGTTATTCTGGCGCGTCCCCGGCATCTGGGGTGGACTTTCCTGTGCCATTGGTGAAGCTATCGGGGGCCGGGTAAGCCCGCACTT
>DASWNL010000245.1:0-8116 GCA_036399215.1 Abditibacteriaceae bacterium | reverse complement strand
TGACGGGCCGTGTGTCGTCAAGCCTTTGGGTGGCGGCTCATCAGTTGGAGTTACGCTTTTCAAAGAGCGCGCTGGTTCTGACATGAGCGCTGTGCGTGAGGCTGTTGCAGTTGCTTTGCAAGATGGCAGCGGCGCTTTGATTGAGCAGTTCATTGACGGAACCGAAATTACCTGTGCTGTGCTGGGTGAAGGCATCGGGGCGCAGACCTTGCCGGTTTTAGAAATCGTGCCGCAAAGTGCGGGCGGCTTTTACGATTACGAAGCGAAATACTCACAAGGCGGCTCACTGCATCTGCATCCACCGCGCTTACCGCAAAGTGTTGTGGCAGAAGCACAAAAGCACGCCTTAGCTATTTATCGGGCACTGAATTGTCGCGGTGTAGCGCGGGCCGATTTTATTGTAGATGAATCTGGCACGCCTTATTTTTTGGAAATCAATGTGTTACCCGGCATGACCGAGATGAGTCTGGTGCCGGACGCAGCGCGCGTTCAGGGCCTTCAATTCCCGCAGTTGTTGGAATTTCTCATTGAAAGTGCCGCGAAAAAATAATTTTTAGCAGTAAAATTCCCCATTTGTCCCCACAACCATTGCTGACCGCGCTAAAATAAGACCACGCGATTTATCATTATTGATTTATCGCAGCTATCGCCTTTTCCATCATAGCTTTCATCGCAACAGGAGGCGCCATGTCGCATCGCCATTCGCATCGTAGTTCTGAACACAATTCACACCTCTCACATCCACGCAACCATACGGGTGAATCCTCTCCTCGTTTGAGGGCTGTTACTCATACCACCGGCGCTGTATCGCAAACTTCTGAGTCTGCTGCCCCACGTTGGGAGCAGCGGCATCGCGCTCCATCGCAGCGCGAGCCGCTGTATCGTGAACATCACGCGCCACATCCCGAAGAAGCATGTGAGCAGCGCTGGAATGAAGTTTCTTCTGAAAGCGCCGCCCTTCAAGCGCCGCAATGGAGCCAGTCCGATCTTGAAGATTTGGCACATGAAACGATGGCACGGCGTGGGCGCAAATTATCACGGCGCCGGGCGCGAGTTTTAGCGGCCAGGGCGCAGCGTCGCCATGTCGAGGCGCGCAAAATCCAATCAGAACCAAAGCGCAAGCGCCGCCCGTTATGGCGCTTGTTTCGCGCCATTGCCGTTAGCCTATTTCTCGTCGCGTTGTTTGAGTTAGGTGCCGCCGCCCTCACTTCGCCGCGTTTTGCCGTGCAGGATATTTCCAGTGATCCCGTTCAAGTCGTGCCCGAAGCGGCCATTGAACAAGTCAGAGCCTCGCTAATCGGACAAAACTTTTTTCGTGCCGATACAAATGGGGGCATTGAGCAGTTGATGCATTTGCCACCAGTGCAAAGCGTTGCGGTTCAGCGCCAACTCGATTGGCCGCCGCGTTTGCATCTGAGCATCATTGAGCGGCAACCGTTTGCGCGCGTAGATAGCGGCGACAACCAGTGGCTGGTTGTTGATCAGGAAGGCGTGCCATTCCGCGAGGCAACGGTTGAAGATACCAATCTTTATGCGGTCAGCAGCAAGGCGATTAGGCCCTCCATTGGCAAGAAGCTTCAAGCCGAGCAATGGACGCCCGTTGTTGAATTCGCGCAAACCTTGCAACAAGACGCCGAACAGGGCCATGATTGGGCATTGCGAGCCATCTATTTTGATGAGCATGGCTTCGCTTCCTTGCGTTTAGCTGAATCGGGCGCCTCACAGGAACGCCTGTTGGTGCATCTGGGAACCGGGCCGTGGCACAAGAAATTACAACGCACGCGACAGGCATTGGCCTGGCTTCAAAGCAAAGGCGTGCAAGCCGAAACTTTGAATCTGATTTCAGCCAAGCGTCTTGTCTGGACGCCGCGCCCGCCAAAAGCGAACGAGAATCCTGTGGGAACAAACTCATCCACAACAGACCAACCGACTTAAAATTACTTCTTTTCGCAGCGCCCGTCATGAAGATTCATGACGGGCGTTTTGCTTTAAATTTTGTGTTAAATTATCGGTTGCCAGACTAGAAAACCAGGCTATGAAATATAGCTTTGGAAGAGGTATGTTGAGAGGATGTAAACAAAGTAAGATTTGGGGCGAAACAAAAGAGTGGCATTCCCGCGCAGGCGGGAATCCAGCGTGGTGTCTGTTTGCACCAATATGTTGTGAACGCTCTTTAGCCTGGATTCCCGCCTGCGCGGGAATGACGGCACTCCTATTTTTCTCGCTTTACTAATTTTGCTTACAACTTCTCAGGACATTGGAACGCCAGGGTGTTTAAGGCGTCCGCGCCGCGTCAAACCGCTTTGCCCCATCTCTATTGCTGCGTCTTTGTTTGTTAATTCGGAGAAGTTATGAAAGAGAACACGCCTGTTTTTGCTGCTTCCTCACGACCATTCCCCAGGCAACGCCGTCGTCCTACCTGGATTTTGTCGCTGACGACCATTTGCTTTTTATTTGGCGGCCTGATGGCGATGCAGGTGCGCGCCGTGCAGCAAGCGCGCGAAAACCGCTTGCAGGAAGCTAAAGGCAATCAGATTAGTAAAGATCGTCTTGCCAAGATGCAAGAAGAACTGCGCAGAGACCGTGAGGCCAAGAATAAAGCCGAGCTAAAATTGCGTAACCTCGAAGCGACGGTAAAAAACGGTTACGTTTCTAAAAGTGTGGCCCAGCAGTTAACAGAACAGGTGCAGGAACTGCGGCGTGTGGCTGGTTTAACCCCTCTCAGCGGCGCCGGCGTGGCGATTACACTACGCGATAATCCTCAAGCCGCACAAGCCGGTGGCGGCGCTTTTTTGCCGGGCATAGTGCATGATTTCGATTTGCAACAGGTAGTTCATGAGTTGCTCTCGGCCAAAGCTGAAGGCATAGCCGTTAAAGGTGTAGGAGGCGCGCCGATTCGCATTACCAGTTACACGCCGATTCGCTGCGTCGGGCCAACGATTTATGTGAATTTCAAGCCGGTAGCAGCGCCGTTTACCGTTATGGCAGTTGGTGAGCCTGCGACTTTGAAAAGTGCCCTCGAAACACCCGGCGGTATTGTGGAAAACTTGAAAAATCAAACGCTGACCGTGAAAATCACGACAGCCAGAAATTTAAAACTTCCACCGATGGAAGGGATGCCGACATTTCGAGAAGGCGATAGCTCCGCTTCATAAATTGAAACCTGTTTGTCGAAAATTAAACTTCAATGTTTCTTTTGCCCTTACTTGCTTTGTTAGCCGGATTTGTCATCTTTTATTTGCCGCTTAGTGGATATTCGCTGGCCGAAAACATCGCGCCCTATACGGCGATTGCCTTATTGGCCGGGCTGGATACAGTTTTAGGCGGTTGGCGCGCCTGGCTCATTGATGAATTTGACGAGCCGGTTTTCATATCGGGTTTTTTCATTAATGCTTTACTGGCTGCCGGACTGGTGGCTCTGGGTGAGCGTTTGGGCTTGCAGGCCGGTTTCTCCGATGGGCAAATTTCCATTATGATGATCGGCGCTGTTGTCGTCTTTTCTTCGCGCATTTTCAATAACTTAGCTGTCTTACGCCGCTTGTTGATAGATCGCTTTCGCGCGCGTTTTCATCCGCCGGATGACATGATTTCCGAAAGTGCTCCCGAAGAGCCTCTCCGTGAAAGCGGCGAACGATCCACTTTGCCTTCTTCAGGCTCCGCTTCGCCACTTCAAACGCGCTGAACATCACAATCTTCGTCAATCTTTCACAAAATTTATCGGCCCCGTTTATCCGCACCCGCGCCGCGTTTGATAAGATTGTTAAAGCGCCGCAAATAATGCTCTGCTGAATTGCTTTGCTCAAGATGCGGTGTGGCGATTTTCGTGATTTCCAGTGCGAAGCGATCTATTTTCATGAGATTAGTGCGGAGGCCGGGGCGTGGCGCGTGAAGAAATAGCGGTGGGCCTCGATATTGGCACCACCAAGGTTTGCACCGTGGTGGGACACGGCGACGCCGACGGCAAACTAACCATAGCCGGCATTGGCCTTGTGCCTTCGCGCGGCATGCGCAAGGGCGTAGTCATTGATGTCGAAGACACCATTGCCGCTGTGCGTGAATCTGTCGAGCGCGCCCGTCACATGGCCGGCTTCGATTTCCGCTCGGTAGCTGTTGGCGTCACAGGCGACCACATTCAATCTTCCAATTTACGCGGCACCGTTACCGTAGCCAGCGAAGACGGCATTATCAGCGCCTCGGACGTTGAGCGCGTATTACAAGCGGCGGCGCTTGATGTGCCGCGCGAACGCGAAATTATTCACTCTTTGCCGCGTTATTTTGGCGTAGATGGCCAGCGCGGCGTGCGGCGCCCCGTAGGAATGCGCGGGCGGCGCCTTGAAGTCGAAAGCCATATTGTAACAGGCACGGCCAGTTTTCTGCAAAACGTTGTGCAGTGCGTTGAAGGCGCCAACCTCAAAGTTGATTCTCTTGTTTTAGAGCCAATTGCCACCAGCGAAGCCGTGGCAACCACTGACGAGCGCGATTTAGGTGTGGCCCTGATTGACATTGGCGGCGGCACCAGTGACATTGCGGTTTTCGTCGAAGGCAGCATCGCTTATTCAGGTGTGATTTCCGTGGGTGGCAATCATGTCACGCGCGATATTTCCATTGGCCTGCGCACGCCGTTTGATATTGCTGAACGACTAAAGATTGAGCGCGGCGTGGCCTCGCCCAGTTTGATTGCACATGGCGAAGCCTTGGAAGTGATGACGGCAGGCAGTGGCGAACGCTTGCGCTTGCCGCGCGCGGTTTTAGGTGAGATTATCGAAGCGCGCATGAGCGAGCTTTTTGAAATGGCGCGCGATATGTTGGGCGATGCGCGGCTACTGAATCGCTTGCCGGCAGGTATTGTCTTGACCGGCGGCGGCGCGCTTTTGCCCGGTGCTTTAGATTTAGCCGGTGAAATTTTTCAGGCTCCGGCACGACTGGGCAAGCCGCAAAATGTCAGCGGTTGGAGCGACCAGGTAGATTCGCCCCAATTTGCCACAGCCGTTGGCCTTTTACGCTTTGCGCTGCGCCAGAATTCCCAACCCGGTAACCTGCCTCTGGGCGCATTATCGGCCTCCGGGCCACTGCCGCCGGCCAATTTAACGACATCAAACCCGGCATTATCCTCTTCCGATTTTCAGCGCCGCGCCTGGGGCGCGCCTAACGCCGGCGAATCAATCACAGAAGCGCCTGCTTCAACTGCAACGTTGCCAGTGGATGCCGGACTTGGCCCGGCGCCGAATTTAAGCGCAGTGTCCGCAGAAGAACAGGCTCAGCCCGCTACCTCGAACTCATTACACGATGCGTCTCAAACCCCATTTGACAAAGTCAGCATGGTAGATATGTCTGCCGCTGAAAACAAGCAAGCCGGAGTTGCTTCAGGAAACTACGAAACCGGTCGCCAAAGCAGTAGCGGAAGTGAGCTTGACCGCGCGCGACACGAACGAGATCGCTATTTTTATGAAGAGGAAGAGCACCGCACACCGCAACCGCCAGTTACTATCTGGCAAAAACTTTTGCATAAATTCCGTGAAATTATAGGTTTTGAAGCGAATTAAATACTATTAAGGGCGTAACCTGTTGCGCCCACTCCTTTCACCATGAGAGAACCGGCGCCGGTTTTTACTCCCTTACCTTTACGAGCACGCAACGTTTTGGAGTTGCTTGATACTTCGCTCAAGGTTTACAAGCAGTATTTCTGGGTGTTGACGGGATGGTCAGCCTTACTTAATGTTTTGGTTGCCACGGTGTGCGGTTACTTTGGGCCGCTTTTGTCTACTCCTCTTTTCTTAGGCGTAGCGGCGTGCTGCGTGTCGGCAGCAGTGCGCGGGCAGAATGTGACCTTTGGACAATGTTGGCAATTTGCCCAGGCACGCTTTGGCGGGATGCTCGGCTGGTATTTGCTGACCCTGCTGATCAGCTTTTTGGTCATCGGCCTGCTCAGCGGCGTATTCTTCGGTATCGGCTTCGCGCTGGCGCCGGCCTTTTCCAATTCATCTTTGCTCTCTCAGGGCATTTTGATTACGGGTTACGCTATTGTGGCTTGCGTTGTGGTCAGCATCGTGGGCGTGGGGTTTCTCACCTGGGCACATCTGGCGCCGCTTGTGGTGTGCATGGAAGAGAACAACCCCAATAAGAAGGTTTTGCCGCGCAGTTGGGAGTTAATGGCGGGGCACTGGGGCCGGGGCATCACCCTGATGTCCATTCTTTCACTGGCCGCCCTGGCATTAATCGTCATTATCTACGCGGCAGCGGCTCTGATTATCGGCATTGATACGCTTATCAATGCCTTTGACGGCAATGAATTAAGCCCTTCGTTCTGGGTCATGATGGTGGTCATGGTTTTAGGCTATGCGCTGGTTTTTATGCTCTTTACCCCGGCCTGGCTGATAGCGATGGTGCTCTTTTACCTGGACTTGCGCGTGCGCAAAGATGCGCTTGATCTCGAATGGACAACGCACGCCACCGCGCCTTCTGTTCCACTAAATCCCACTTATGCCGCACCTGCCGCTGCGACAACTGCAACAAGTTTTCAAAACTTGAATCCTGTGCAAACACCCGTGCAAATGCAAACACCCGTGCAAACACCCGTGCAAACGCCTGTGCAGCCATCGCCTTCATCGGCAGCACTTCCGGCAACACCTGCAACAATACCAGTAACACCTCCAGCGACACCAACAACGCAACCTAATTCGCCGGTAACGAATGCTGCTCTTGTTTTTGAAGTGCCTCATTTTGAAGCGGCGCCTCCGCCTTCACCAACTGCCTTGCCAACTATCTCGCCGTCCACTGAAACAACATCGTGGCAATCGCTGATTGAAGAGCCGGGTTCGCCTTCAACTTCGCCGCCCATACCCTTAAACCAAACTGAAATCACTTGCCCGGCGTGCAGCGCGAAATCACCAGCGGGTTATGCGTTTTGCATGAGTTGCGGCGCCCAGTTACCGAGTGCCTCAGACATCTCATCAACCTGAAGCGCGCGAAACCGGTAAAATGCTTTTTATGCCCCGGCTTTGTCTTCTTTTTAGCGTATTGCTGGCCTTGTTTGTTTTGCCGGCCCGTTCGCAGGTTAATAAGCCGTCCTCAAAGCCTGGCCCAACTCCAACGCCAGCGACCTTAAGCGCGCCTGAATATCGCCGGCAAATTGATAAACACATCGTCGAACTGCGCCGTTTGCAAAAGGCTTTAGGACGGCCTCTGAAGCCCTGGTTGCAAAATCGTGCTAAAGATCAGGTCATCAAACGCGGAGATGGAGCTACGCAAAAAGTTTCGGGCAGCGAATGGGATAGACGGGCGCTGGATATAAAAGGCAGGGCAAGCAAGCAAGAAGTGCAAGCCGCGATTCAAAGTTTGCAAGCGCGCCGCAAGGCTCTTGAAGAGTGGACAACGCGCGATGCCAGCGGGCGTTATTTTCAGGGTGCCGATGCGCAAACGCGCATTGCCCAGTTGGAGAACAACGGCACCATTCGCACCGGGCCAACAGCCTTTCAGAAGTGGATGGATGGCGCGATGAAATGGTTTGGTAAAACGATAGAGAAGTTTTTTCGCTGGATGTCCGGCGCTTTGCCCTCGGCGCCCAGCGGTTCGGTTCCCGCTGTTAATCCTGAATTAATTCAAGGCTTGTTTTATCTCACCGTGATCGCTTTGCTCGGCGCAATTGGCTACCTGCTTTTGCGGCCTTTGATAGCGCATTGGGATCGTTGGCGCTTTTTCTGGCGCCGTTCGGATGCGCGCCGCAAAGTGGAATGGACGGGCGAAGACGCCGAACTCTTGCAGATGCCACCCGATGAACTGCTCGAACGCGCGCGGGCTTTTGCCGCGCAGGGCAATTTTCGCGAAGCGCTGCGCCATCATTATATTCGCCTGCTTTTGCAACTCGATGCGCGCGGCGTATGGCGCTACGACACGCGCCGCACCAACTGGGAGCACATCGCCGCCTTGCAGCAAAACCCGGTGCATCAAACGTTAGCCAAGCCCATTGGCGATTTAACACGCCGCTTCGACCGCGTGCGTTATGGCAACGCGCCTTGCTCCAACGATGATTGGCAGCGCTTCGAGCGCGATGCAACAGCGGTTGAAAATTCACTGGGGGCGAATTAACCCCACCTGCCCAGAGGGCGCCCGCCCTTGG
>DASWNL010000244.1:0-13361 GCA_036399215.1 Abditibacteriaceae bacterium | reverse complement strand
AAAAAGATCCTGTAAAAACTCACATAGTCCAGTTGTCTCCCTCTGGACTCGTCGAAATTACTCGGCGGCGCGAGGGCTTATCACTTAACCAATTGATGTTCGCGCCCTGTTCGCATTGCCACGGAAAGGGCAATGTTAAGTTGCCCGAAACTATGGCTATCGAAATTCGCCAAAGGCTAAAAGCAGCGGTCAAGGAAATTAACCAAACCTTTACAATTACTACCCATCCTACTGTAGCAATTGCCCTGTTAGGTGATCAGATGCAGAATATAGAAGAACTGGAACAGTCGCTAACGTCACGATTTTTCATCCGGGTGGATGAAAAAATGCATGAAGAAAGCTTCCAAATTGAGCCTACTCAGCCTAATTCACTCAACCAAATTATTAACCAACGATATACCTTAGGCCCTAATGATCCCTTATATCCACAAGAGACGCCCGAATTTGCGACGTGGAAGGGTCACCTGGTGAAATTGCCAACTACCGTGCCCGTATCAGACAAGCCACCCTATTTAAATGAAGTGATCGTTTTGGAGATTTCTATTTCAGGAAGATGGTTCGCCTCTGCACAAATTGCTCGAAACCCAACGGATGACACATGAACCTGGTGTTCTTTTGGTCTTTATCAACTGACGACAAGTGTTTTAAACTTTCCGGTATATGCCACATTCCCAATTTGAAGACTTAGCTCCTTATTACGACGAGCTAATGGATGTTGTCCCTTACGAGTTCTGGGCTGACTATGTCGTGACGTTATTTAATTTTGTTGGTTACTACCCACAAACACTATTAGATTGTGCATGTGGAACTGGAAACTTATCTTATGAATTAGCAAAGCTGGGATTCCAGGTGACAGGCATTGATCTGTCCCAACCAATGATCCTTGAAGCTCAAAAGAAAACGGCACCAATACAGGCAGCGTTCCCTATTCAATTTTTTCAAGGAGATTTAACTGCCTTTAATTTGGAGCGCACCTTTGACGCGGCCACATGCCTGTATGATTCGCTTAACTATATATTATGGATTAGTGACCTTCAAAAAGCCTTTTGTTGCGTTAGAAAACACTTGAAGCCAGGCGGCATTTTTATTTTTGATATGAATTCCGAATGGGCTTTTGAAGCCAATCTATTTACCCAGCGTTCCACTAACCCTAAGAAGTCGCTCCATTATGAATGGCGTTCTCGGTTTGATCAAGAGAGCCGTGTTTGCACGGTCAGCATGAATTTTAAAAAGAAGATTGACTCTGGAGATGAAGTAGTTTTTCGAGAAACCCATCAAGAACGGGCTTACTCCCTACAGGAGGTTGAAAGCCTTATTGATGTAACGGGCTGGCAACTGTTACACATTTTCGACGCATACACTTTAAACCGTCCTCATCGTCGTTCTGAACGATGGTTTTTTGTGGTAAAGGCAATTTGAGTAGTGCTTTGACCTGATTTTTACTTATGTATTGTGTTAGGTTAAATTACAGAGTTATTTGTAAGCCACAACATAAATTAAATAATTTAGCGAGGACGGCTCAGGGTCTGGCCACCAACTGATACACCCAGTAGCAATGTAGAGTTGCCCCCATTGTAGCGGTTATAGGCACCTACAAAATCAGCACTCTTATTGATTTTGCGGTAAACGCGCACAGCCCATTCACTACCAATGCCTGCAGCCACTGGCGATGTGTCCAATTTGGCCCGCTCGATATACAAATCGAAATTTGTTTTCTGGTATAGATACGGTATGGTGACTCCAAACGTGCGCAAGTCGCGTCGAAAAGGATCAGTTCCTACTTCTCCATAGAAATCTAATTTGTTTACAAGAATCGGAACACTAAAATCCAAAGTTACACCCGTTCTGTCAGGAACAGGACTATTGGTATATTTCAGCACGTTCAAGCCAAAGTTACCAAAACGCTGCCGCGTATAGACACGGCCTAAGAAACCTTCTTGATTATTGCGCACATTGTAAGGTAAATCGCGCGGAAAGGCATCATACAAATAGGAAAACTCTGCGCCAAATTTGCTCCCCAGATTTGGCACTACACGCACAGCATCCATAATTTCACGGCCACCAGAGCGGGTCATCGAACCGAAAAAAGAAGCGCGAACCGGCCCGGATAGGAAATTTTGACGGCCTGCAAATAAGCTTGCGGCTTTCGCTTCATAAGACAGCGTAGCGTGACTTACAACGATATTATTGCGGCTGATTCGACGGCCTGGAACATCAAAACGTAAGTTCTGAGGATTAACAATGACATCAGCCGCTAACGGACCTTTTTTAGTAAAAGCACGAAGATGTCCAACCCCACCGCGAACGCTATCACTGCCAACAAGACCCACCGCACGATACTCGATTCCACTGATACTACCTAATCGCCGATTTACATTCTCCAAATGGCTGTAGGTGGGAGCAAAATCGATGGAAGTTAGGCCCGCAAGGTCACTTCCCTGCCCTACCGTTTGTGCTGCCTGACCTGGATCAACCGTAGCCGGAGGCACAGTTACAGGTGGATTCACTTGAGCAACCAAAAGCGAAGTCCAATTGTGGCTTGTTTCCTGGGCATTTAAGGCCCCTGGTTTTAATGAATCGGCCTTAAAAGAACTTTTGGTAGGTGAACCTGAAAGTAGGGAGGATTCACGAACTGCTAACAAGCCGCCTATAGGAGCAGGTGTCGGTGTAGGATTCGGTGGCGGAAAAGGGCCACCAAAAGGAGGCTGACCACCGGGTAACGGGCTGCGCGGCACAAAGGGATTAGTGCGTGGATTACCAAGCCCTTCGGTGTTAGTATTGTTCAACGTTGTATCAAGATTTAGAATGCCAGGTTCAACACGGGCAAATTCCTCATAAAAAGAACCAGCGAAGGGACTATTAACCGGCCCTGAAATCATCTCGCGTTGAGAACTGAAAGGAGCTGACTTTCTAATAGCCGAGAGGATACCCCCAGCGGAAGTCTTTACCCAATACCCAGGAGGTAAATCCACACGCTGAGTTTGAACACCGTTATTCAGACCGGAAACAGAGACCGACCCAGCGTAATTGGTGTATTCCGCAGAGCCGTCGTCGTTCTGTTCAACAAAAGCCACGCTACCTTTAATTTCGGCGGCGCCTGTCCCGGTTAAGACGCGGCTGGTTCCCCCTGAGCCGGGTTTCTTAACGAAGATAATGCGTCCCTTCTGTAATCTCACCCGCGTGGCTTCGGCTCTGCCACTTTCAATTTCGAGCGAAGATAGTTGACCCAAACGAACCAATGAACCATCGCGAAAGAGTGCATCAACCTTGCTGCGTTTTCCCGTTCTTAAACCATCACCCTGACCTAAGGCTGTGCCCTTCTTAGTCTCTTTCCATGTCCCAGCCTGACCAGCACGCTTTTCAACTAAGCGCTCCGCAACACCAACAGTCGCAATCTGGGCTTGCGCTTTTGATAATGTGCCGGACAAAACAAAAATGCTGCCGGTGAATAATAAAATACTGCGTAAGCCTTGCGACCATGCGAACGGAAGCAAGTTCTGTGAAGAAAGTGGCATTTTCATAACAATCATCCTCGCGACGGCCTAACGAAAAACTCCACATAACCCAACAACTTGATGATATAGGATAACACGTTTTTAGCTACGTAAACCACGAGAGCTAACATGGCAGATAGACTCGGCAAAACCAAACTTATAAAGATTTTCCCTCACTAACGTCAATTGGTGCGGGAAGAGCAAGAGGTTCGGGGCTGTCGCCAAAGGAATCTCTTGCTCTTTCATGAGGCAGTGCTGCACTGGGGGCAGCAGGTAATTGATGCCCCCAGTGATTCGATTGCTCTGGATGACCCTTTAATCCATGAACAATATAAACCTCAACATCCTTTGCTTTGCCCTTAATGCTGGCACGGGCACTTTCACCTTCTACCAAACTGCGCGCTGCCTCAAAGGTTTCAGCGGAGCACATAATCCAGGAGCCGAATTCTTTGTTTTTGCCTTCCAGGCGTGAGGCCAGATTGACCGTATCTCCAATGGTGGTATAGTTCAGAAAACCCGCTTGAGTCGCACCAATACTGCCGGCAATCATTTCACCAGAATGAATGCCGATGCGCATAAAAAATTCGATGCCGGTATCGTCCCGAAAGCGAGCGCACTCTTCCTGCATGGCAATAGCACAAAGCACTCCCTGCACCGCATGATCATAGCGCGGCACCGGCACACCAAAAAACGCCATTACGGCATCGCCAATGAATTTGTCGGTGCCACCGCCATGTGCGCGGATAATACGAACCATGCGGTCAAAATAATCATTAAGTGCTTCTACCACCTGTTCCGGCTCATGCGTTTCGGAATAGCTGGTAAAACCTTCCAAATCGGTAAAAAGCATGGTCGCATGAACGCGGCGCGGACGCACATATTCACCCTCGGCTTGCGCTAAGATTTCATCCCGCACTTCAGGGGCAACGTAAGCGCCTAATTGTGAAATGGTTTTGCGCCGCTCCACATTCTCAATGCCGAATAACATCATAAGCACTAACGCCGATGAAACTAAGGCGCCTGCCAACGGATAGACGGCCACAACCCAGAGATTTTCTTGAACAAACAGTAATTTTATGATTTCCCAGAAGCCGACTATAGGCGGAATAGCAAAACAGCAGTAAAGCAAAAACCAGATGAGCGAATGAAAACTGATCCGTAAGCCAACTTTGCTGGCTCGCGCCTGAGCCAATGCCGCTAATTTATTAACCCATCCTCTAAGAATCGCTGCCCACAAGGCGGACATAACTGACAGCACATAGACCAGAAGCATTGTTGTCCGAGGCTTGGTGGTGCGGATATATTCGCCATCAAGCAGCATCGCAGCTACAGTGGCATGAATTTCCACCCCAGCTATTTCTATTTCAGCGTCGTCTTCTTCTCTCTGCGTATCAAAGTAAGGCAATGGAAATGTATCTTTTAATTGATGAGCCGTCGCGCCTACAAATACAATCTTGTCTTTGAAACGCTTTTTCAGTTGCTCAGCATTAAATCCACGAATTTGTGATTTTCCATTGGGGCCTATGATTTTATGACCCAATACCTCTTTATAGGAATAAGTTACAAATGTCCCAGGACGGCCCCAAAAATTGATGGGAGTGGTGTAGTGAATAGGCGAATTGCGAAAAGCAGGCAAATTCAGATTAAGAGGGACATTAACAGCAGCACCATTATCTGGCGGGAACATGCCACTTTGCAGGGCCAATTCGTAAGCAGCGTTCTCACGGCTATCCAATAAACCCTGATGCATTCCCACTGCTAAAACGGCCAAGCCCCCTAAACGAACACTTCCATCATGATACTCCACCCGAAACGGATAGCGACGGGCATTTCCATCGAAATCATAATGAAGCGTGGCGATGCTAATATCAGGAGTTTGTTCATCTAAGCCAAGCTCTTGAAATAACTGGTAGCTTTTTTCTATTTTGGCATCAATTCTTCGCTCCTCTTTGGCTAATTGATACCACTCATCATAATCGGTAGTTCCCAAAGGCGTGGTCAGAAACTCCATGCTGCGCTCATCGCCTTGCCTGTCGGCTTGTCTTGCATCATAAGAAGGCAGCACTACGTTTCCCGCTTCAGCCAATGCTTTGGCTAATTCGGCATCTTCATGAATATCCCGCTTATCGCTGAAATCTATGTCGAGAACAATTACTTTGGCCCCGGCACTTTTCAAGCGACGGATTAATCTGGCGTGCCAGCTACGGGGAATCGGCCATTGCTCAAACAGTGTCAGCGATGACTGGTCTATTCCTACAATCGCGATCTGGTCGAGTGAATTGGGAACCTTAGGCCCGCGCGCCGAAAAACGCGCATCATAAAGGCTAAGCTCAGCCCGTTCTAATTGCTGCCAAAACGGCAACCACCACCAGGGTTCTCTACCTCTTTCATAGCGTGTTTCAAAGTGCAGAGTGTGTAAAACAAAAAACTGGCTTACCAACAAAGCAATAACAAGCGCAGTCAACTCCATACGACGGCTTCGGAGAAACCTGCCAATGCTAAAGCGTTCGGAGCTTAGAGAAGACCTGAATTGAGGCTGCTTTTGAGTTTTTTTCTTTTCTGGTTGCCCTGCTGCCCTATTCGATAAATCTACGTTTTGCGTGTTGTCAGCAGCCTGAATTTGATCATCGTTATCTGTCGTCTGCTTATCGCGCTGCGCCAGAGATGACTCAGTCGATGAACTATTTGACTCAGGGAATTGGGGCGAATCATTCATGGCGCGAATTCAACCTCTGGCTCAGTTCCACTCGTCTAAGTCAGGCTAAACTACCATCAGCATGGATAGCGATACGCCGGCAATTGAGGTTTCAAACCTCACAAGGTCGTTTACTACACATATCAAGCAACCAGGCCTGCGCGGTGCGCTTCGCGGACTGTTTCACCGTCAGTATCAGACAAAAATCGCGGTAAACGATATTTCATTTTCGATTAAGCGTGGTGAGTTTGTTGGATTCTTAGGCCCAAACGGTGCCGGCAAAACAACAACGCTAAAAATTCTCGCCGGGGTTTTGCATCCATCGTCGGGCACAGCCCAGGTCTTGGGTTACGTGCCCTGGAAACGCGAAAGCCCTTTGCAAAAACGATTTTCCTTGGTGTTAGGACAGAAAAATCAGCTCTGGTGGGACTTGCCGGCTTACGACTCATTCGTGCTCAATCGAGATATATATGATATTCCGCAGGCTCAGTTTGCCCCGAAAGTGGAAGAACTGACTACCCTGCTCGACCTCAGGAAATTGCTTCACGTGCCGGTTCGCAAATTATCATTAGGCGAGCGCATGAAATGTGAAGTCGCCGCCAGCTTGCTGCACTCTCCCGAAGTTTTGTTTTTAGATGAGCCGACGATTGGCCTTGATGTCGTCTCACAGGTGCGGATACGGGAATTTTTGCGCGATTATAACGAGCGCACCGGCATCACAGTTTTGCTAACTTCACATTATATGGCCGATATCGAAGCGCTTTGTAAGCGAGTGCTGATTATCAACGAAGGCCGCGCTATATTTGATGGACAATTAAAAGAGCTGGCCAACAGCATCGCTCAGCGCAGACGTATTCGCCTGACTCTTAAAAATACACCGGGTGTCGGCTCTGCACTGGCCTTACAAGAAATTGGTGAGGATATAGAAATTGATGGTCTTCGTGTGGGCTTGAGTGTCGAACGCGACCAGGTGCCTCAAAAAGTGAGTCAATTGCTGCAACAATTTGAAGTGGATGATTTAACCGTAGAAGATGTTGAAATTGAAAGCGTGATTCGCGACCTCTTCACACAAGACTCCCACGCCCAAAAATAAAAGCCGTCCTCAATTGAGGACGGCTTTTATTTTTGGGCGAAACTCACTACAGGCGTTATCAGTGAGCTAAAGGCCGACGGCCACCAGTAATCGCTCGCACGATGGCAAGTAAAACGCAAGCGCCAACAATGCCGAAAATCAGAGCCATCGGGTTGAAGTTGGTGCCGTATTCGATGTTAAACAGCAAACCCGAAATAAAACGGCCAATGACAGCGCCAACACAGCCAACAACGATGTTAGCCAACGCACCCATTGAGGCATCAGTGCCCATAATCTTTGAAGCGATCCAACCAATGAAGGCACCCGCCAGTAAAATCACAATCCAAGTCATCATTTCAATGCACTCTCCTTAATTCTGCACTTTGATTTGTGGTCAGCTTTTTAACATCTGCGACCACTTTTGTGCTTCTGTTTGGGTATTACGCAACTTGCGTGCCGCATTTACATTTTGTGTTTGGAAAGTTTCTAACTCACTCTATCAACGATTGCCGCTGCATTCGGAGAATTCCGTAAACTATGTGTTGGAGTTTTTAAATGTCTTATCCCAATACCCCTCAAGATACGCCTTTCGATCAGCAGATGCAGGATGATGTTCAATCTCGTCGCACTCTGCCAACGGCCAGCACAATTCGTATTGGTGATAGTGCCCAGGAGCCGACAATACCAACGGCTTCAATCGCTTCACATGTCCCAAGTCATGCGACCGGAGCGAGCGGGCTTGAAACACCCACCATCAAGCCACGCGAACGCACGCCATTGCCGATTATAATCGGGGTCGCTATGGCACTTGGCGCAGTCTGCGTGATGGGAGGTGCCCTGATAATACGTCGAATTGTGCCCGATACGCGACCGGCTTTTCCTACCACTACGCAAAACCAAACTGCCGGGGAGGTCGTGATGAACCCTGACTTGGTGATCGAGAATCCGCATACTGAAGAGGTAAAGCAAGCCTCACCACAAGAAACGCCTGCTGTAGAAGTCGCGGAAATACCTTCTACGCAGCCTGAGAACAAAATACTTAAATCGGAATCAACTCCTACTACACCACCCGATACAGCGCAAGAAAAGGAAACAAATGATGACAATAGTAAAAGCGTGCCGTTATCTTCCAATGCACCTTTCGATGCACCCGGCTACGAATTAACACCGCCTCCTGGTTTTTCCCTAAGCCAAAAAGGGCGCCGCACCATCTGGAATCATAAAAATGGAGCACAGATTCTGGTCGAAACTGGTAAAGCCGGCGCCGGTTCCTTGCGCGATGGCTGGCTGCGATTAGAACGGGATTTAAAGAAGCGTTATGGAGACCGCTACAAATCGCTGGGCATCACTGAGAGTCAATTGGCTGGCCAACCCGCTGCCGTTTGGGAGTTTGAATTAACCGGAAAAGACGGCATCACGCGGCGCAAAATAGATATCGGCATTCAATACGAAGGACGCGGTTATGCCGTCTTAGGCAGCGCGCCAAAAGAGAATTTCGACAAAGTTTTCCCTGAAATCCGTGCCGCTTTAGATTCCTTCAAACTAAAGGAAAAAGTAGCGACAGAAGAGCCTCAGCCCGCCAAGCGTTCACGCAAAACTACGCGACAAATCCCTAATATAAAAGAGAAGCCTTCTACTGAAGAATCAGAATTTCCCAGTGAAGAGACTGAGAAACCTCGCGAGCAAAACCCAGCTACCCAACGCCCGGCTGAACGTGGCTATTAAAACAAATTCTTGACGAAAATCATGAAATCGCCTGACCATTTTTCATAAGGTGATGGCGTAAATCCGTTTTCGACCTGATATTTGTGATACGATTGTGACAGGTTAATTTGAACAAGCAAGTTCTTTCGTTGCTGAAAAAGGCATTGCAAAAACTAAATCCCCACTTTTACTTGTAAAACCATGACAACCGTAACCACAGCACCAATAACAAAGAGCGCAACTAATCCGATGCCAAGCAGGTTTACAAAGGTAGATGGAGTTGGTTCACCATCTACCTTTGTAGCTTGCTGATTTATTGCGCTGTTCTCCCGTTTTTCAGAAACAATCTTTGCCATAATCTTTTGTCCTCTTAATTTTTACCCCAGGCCCATATGGTCTGGCGCCCGGCTAAAAGGCGACGCGCGCTTTTAATGGTCTGCATCCCCGTGCAGCCTGCCTGATAATAATACAAACCAGGCTTTACACGTAAGTTGATTTTCTTGTTGTTTCCAACTTCAATACGCAATTTTTGAGGCCCAGTCAGGCGCAGGCTAAGTGTATGCCCTACTCGATTCGAGATTATAACGCGTGCCGCGTCCCCGCCTGTGTATGGGCTGTCATAGTTGGAGATGAAATTTCCTATCCGTTCACCGTCTTTGATGGACACGGGCTTGAAATTTTTATCGGTCAGTAACTCCCCGCCTAAAATCTCAACCAAGAATTTGGCGGGGACAAAAACGGTGCCCAGACGAGATTCGGTTGCTCTGGATAAAGAAATGGTGCGGCTGGCAGCGCCATCCCACACCTGTGCGCTTTTGCCACCAATCCTCATGGAAATAGTGCGTGTTACAGTTGGCTCGTCGAAAGTTTTAACAATAGTCAAAAGGCCATCATGAACACCGAGTTTTGCTCGCAAGAAATCGCAAACCGGGCGAACCGGGGCCATCGCCACACCACTTTCAACATAAGGCAAACCGTCGCATATCAGTCGTTCTGGTGCGGGAGGCTGACCTGTAGGAGACTCCTCGCCGCGCAGTTTTTCAATGTGGATGAGAAAGAGCGCTGCCAGCATCAAGCATAAAGTCACGCGCTCAAAAAATTTCATGTGAATGACATTCATTTCTGCTTTGGTTGTTCGCTCATGTTGAAAGTCTGAGGCATCTGAAATAGAGCGGGGAGAATTCGCTGCCGTCGCTGCCATTCGGCACCAGCACAAAAAATTAGAATCGCGGCACAAGCGACTACAACAATTTTTTCATACCAGTCAAATGATGTCCAGAAATTCATACCATTATTTAACGAATGATACTGCCCGGAGGAACATCAGCGTCTATGGTAACCAAACCGGCAGCCGGTGCCTCATCACTGGGCGAAGCTGCCAGCAACATGCCTTGCGACTCCAGGCCACGTAGCTTTCGTGGGGCGAGGTTTGCTACAACAACGATGGTTTTTCCAATAATCTCTTCGGGAGCGAACTGCTGTGCAATGCCGGCCAGTATCTGGCGCTTTTCGGTGCCTATGTCCACCACCAGACGCAATAATTTATCGGCTTTGGGCACACGCTCCGCTTCTAAAATCTTCGCGGCGCGCAATTCGACTTTAGCGAAATCAGCGTATTCAATGGTTTCTTTGGCTGGCTTTTCGGTTTCTTTATCAACAGCCTCGACAGCTTCGGAATTGATTGTTTCTGATGGATTTGGCGTTTGTGGCGCGGCGGCTTGGATTGGCGCTTGTTCGTTTTGATTTTCCATATGTATTACTTTCTTGTTCTCCTGTTCGGCTATCAATTCGCGAATGCTTGGTTCGGGAATGCGCGGAAATAAGGGCTGAGGTTCCTGGCAAACATGCCCCGCTTGCAACAGGGGCGAAGCAAAAATGTCCTCGTCCCACTGCGGCCCATTTTGCAAATTTAATAAGTCGCGCAAACGTGTCATGCTTTGTGGCATGACGGGCATCAAAACGAGGCTACACCAGGCGCAAAGCGCTAATAATTCGCGCAGTAAAGTGGCGACGGATTCAACTTCACCGCTCTTGATTTTAGCCCACGGTTTTTGCTCTTCGATATGCCGGTTACCACCATAAACAACATCCCAAACCTGTGACAGCACGCCGGTAAAATCCAATTCGCTGTAAGCCTGTGCGATTTTCGGGTGCGCCTCGGCAATCGCTTGCTGCAAAGCCGAAACTCCTTCTTCGGAGGGTGCGGCGGGCACCTGACTATTGAAGTATTGCTTCAACATCGAAAGCGCACGATTTACCAAATTGCCCAGGCCATTGGCCAGGTCGCTGTTGTAACGGCTCGCGCAACCGGCACGCGAAAAGTCGCCGTCCACGCCAAAAGTTACTTCGCGCAAAACGTAATAGCGCAGGGCATCTACGCCAACACGAAAATCCCCACCCGACCAACTCGACAACTGCCGGGCGAATTGAATTGGCTCGACAATAGTTTCGGGGTCACGCTTGCTCATCTTGCGACTATCTACTGTCCAGAAGCCGTGCGCAAACAACTCTTTAGGTTGTTCCAATCCTAAACCAGTCAACACCGCCGGCCAAAGCGTGGCATGAAAACGCGTGAAAATGTCCTTGCTCATCAACTGCAAGTCCGGTGGCCAGATTTGCGCGAAAAACTCGCGCTTTTGCGGGTCATCGCTCAAATAACCCGGCGCGCTGGCGTAGTTGATTAGCGCTTCAAACCACACGTAAATCGCATGATTTTCATGCTCTGGAACTGAATCGGGAACGGGAATGCCCCAATCCATTTCGCGCGAAATGGAAGTATCACGCAGACCCTGCCGGATGTAACTCAAGGTCTCATTGCGCCGCGTTTCGGGGAGCAGCATTTCGGGCCGCTCGGCATAAAGCTGCTGCAAAGCATCGCTGAATTTGGGCAATTCAAAAAAGTGTGTCTTTTCTTCCACCCATTCCAAGGGCGCTTTGCTCTGGTCTTCAGTTGGGTTGGCGATGTAATGTGAGCCGTCGCGCTCAACCGTGTCTTCATCGCGGAAAAACGTTTCGTCCGGCACAGAATACCAACCGGAATACGCTCCCAGCCGGACACAGCCGCTTTCATAGAGCTTTGCAAAAACACGCTGCGCTACTATCTTATGACGCTCTTCTGTGGTGCGAATGTAATCGTCGTAAGAGATGTCCAAGGCGTCCCAGACATCGCGAAACGCTTGCGCCAATTCATCACAAAATTGCAATGGGTCGCGGCCTTGCTCACGCGCGGCGCGGGCAATTTTCACGGCGTTTTCGTCCGTCCCGGTCAAAAAATAAACATGGCGCCCACGCAAACGCTCGAAGCGTGCTCGCGCATCAGCGGCAATCTGTGTGTAAGCGTGCCCGATGTGCGGAGTGGCGTTGATGTAGTAAATCGGCGTGGTAATGAAAAAAATCTTATCGGGCATGTTGCAAAATCTGTTGCCAGTTTAAAGTTTGCTTTGGCTTGGGTCTACTTCTTTCAACTGAATAAACGAAAGGCATGTAACTTGCCGCCACAATTGTCAAATGAATAATCCACGGATAAAACATCTGCCGTCAAATGGTGGTGCAGAACAATCACTGCGGCAATTGCAGGATAAAAAGGCTGAGTTAAAAAGCGACATCAATCAGGTGTTGCATCATCTATTGCCAGAGCAAGATCGGCGCTCCACAGATCGTCGCCATGCCTCGGAACAGCATCAAGATGACCGTCGTTACGACAACGAACGGCGCTTGCCGCCACAAAAGCGCTTGCTTGCCTTGCGGAAAGAACTCTCCAGGGTTTTGCAAAACGAAGACAATTTGCAGAAGTGGCAGGAGCGACAAGTCCGTTTGTCGTGATACTCGGATTAAACGGCTGCTTCGACGAGGGGTTTTTTCTTGTATGTGCAACCACAGCCACCATCCTTGCCACAGCCGCCACCGCTACAGCCACCACCTTCGGAGCCACCGCAAGAGCCGCCATGTTTGACGTGATTTTTGCAGGCTTTGACAGGGCCGCGCTCTTGACGCAAGGAGCGCAAATCTTCGCCGGGCACTGTCAGGCGGCGGCCATCACCTAAAATCACTACGACTTCATCGTGCAAGGCGCGCACTTCGATAACATGACCTGGGCCTTCGGGCGTATCTACCGGAGATTTGGGGCCGGGCAAGCGCATGTTCATATCGCGGTAAAAATCCACTTCATAACGCAAGCAACACATCAGGCGACCACAGGCACCGGAGATTTTGTGCGGTGTGAGAGCTAAACCCTGTTCTTTGGCCATTTTCAATGTCACAGGCGGCATCGAAGTCAGAAACGTTGCGCAACAGAGTGGCTGCCCACAAGGGCCGCAACCGCCAAGGACTTTGGCAGAATCGCGTGGGCCAACCTGTTGAAAATGCATGCGCATATTTAAGCGATTGGATAAATCGC
>DASWNL010000243.1:0-8511 GCA_036399215.1 Abditibacteriaceae bacterium | reverse complement strand
CCAAGGGCGGGCGCCCTCTGGGCAGGTGGGGTTAATTTACTTAATCCGCAAAATGGTAACCGAGTTCGCCGGAAACGTATGCACATAATTCGGCCCGGCGGGTAGAACTTTTTCCTGTGGCGCGATTTTGCGCGGCGCATCAAGAGTATTTTCATCCATCGGCTGTCCGGTTAAAACAATCGCTCTGGCAAACCGTGAAGGCGCACCGGAAACATTTACCTTCAGCGATTGCGGTTGTGTTGAAACATTGACAACTTTGGTGATGACTTCGCCGGTTTTTTCGTCGCGGCTGGCCGTTGCATACAAAGGTAAAAGAGGCCGCGCCATGTCTTTGACCTCCGACACCAGGCGGTTATCCAGATAACCTTTGACCGTATCACCTTGAATCTCCAACCGAATGTCATACCAGCGATTTGTTTCGATCTTGTCGCTTGTGGACTGGCCCACTTCATATTTGCTGCCGCCCAGACTACGCTCGAAGGCGCTGCGCGTGTTGAGCCAGCCACCTAAGTTCCACCACAAATGGTCTTCGCCTTTGACGCCAACCATAATCAAAAAGCCTTCTCGTCCGCTAATCTTGCGAGCTTTCAAGCTTAAGGTGTAATCCTGCCAGTTGTCATTGGGAAAACGCGCAAAGATGTTTTCGCCTTCATTGGTCTGGCGCAGCACACCGTTCTGACCGCTCCAATTACCACCTTGTAGCTTCCAACCCGGTGTGCCATTAGCAAAATCGCTTTGATAAAGAACTTTGTCACCCTGTGTAACTTTGATGTCCTTAAATTCGGCGTGCGTAAGCCAGGTGCCTATGCCAATGCCGCCGCGCAGTTGTGGCTTTTCGATAGCGGCTTCTTGTGCTTGCAAATCAACCGGCAAAACTACATCGCCTTTATTGGTAAAGAACATCTGCTGCACATGATAGCTGGGCGTGCCATAAACCCGCGCACTATCGAAATTGATAAGGTCAGGATTCCATTTCTTATAGTTCACATTGGCAAAAAGCGGCGCGTAAGAACTCATTACCACAACATCCGAGTTACGCTCCATGCCGGTCATGAACGCGGCTTCGCCTAACGCGCCGCGCAAGTTTCCGGCGCCGCTGCCCTGCGTCACGGCATATTCGCCTACATAAACCTTCAAGCCATCGCGCTTGTAAGAATCGTATTTGTTGGCATTGCGCATGAAAAATTCGGGCGTGTTGTAGTAATGCTCATCAATGATTTCAATGGGGCGCGAAGTCGGCTTGCCGCCCCAATCGTTGGCTACGATTTTAACCTGCGGATAGGCCTTTTTAATGGCATCGTAAAACAGCGCGTAACGCTCGTTATAAGCCGCGCCGCCGTTTTCGTTGCCGACTTGAATGTATTTCAAACTGAACGGTTGCGGATGCCCATTTTGTGCCCGCACCGCGCCCCATTTGCTGGTGGCCGGGCCGATGGCGTATTCAAGGGCATCCAGAGCATCCTGCACCCACGGCCCCATCTCATTCATCGGCACCACGCCTTTGTGACTCATGCCACAGTTGATGACGAACAAGGCATCAGCGCCCAAATCTTCGCACATCTGCAAATATTCGTGATAACCAAGGCCATTTGTCGAGTTATAGCCCCAGATATTCCACTGTGTCCAGCGCTTTTCAGGGTCGCCAACGGTGCGCTTCCAACGCGAAGCGGTTTCGAGCGTATCGCCCTCCACCCAACAGCCACCGGGAAAGCGCATGAACGCCGGCTTCATGTCGGCAAGCATCTTCGCCAGATTGAAGCGCAAGCCGTTATGACGATTTTTAAAAGTCTCCTGGGGAAACAGCGAAACCATGTCCAGCCACACCGTGCCTGCCTGCCTGGTGCTAATTACCAAACGGGCACTCGGATCAGTAGCATTGGAAGTAAGGCTTAAATTAATTTTTTGCCAGTTGTTGGATAGATTCGGCGTTTTAGCCGAAGCATAAACCACGCCTGCCGCGTTCTCCAAAGTCGCAGTCAATGGCCCATTAAGACCCTCGCCTTTGGTTTGCAACGACAAATTGTAACGCGCGCCTTTGTTTATGCTGATGCCCCAGTAGCCGCCATTCACAACACCGGCGCGTGTGCCGCCATTGTCAACAGAAAACTTCAGAACGCGCTTATCGAATTCACTGCCTTCCCCACCATGAGGTGCCACTTCCATGTGCGCTTGAGCATCGCCTTCCAATAATAGCGACCAGTGATCGGCATTTTCGCTGTCTTCAAACGAGCGATTGCGCACCAGTTCGGCATACAAGCCGCCATCACCGGCACAGTTAACTTCCTCGAAGAAAATGCCATACAAATCCGGGCTAATCCGCACGCCCGGCTTGTCAGCATTAATTGTTAATCGGCCCGGCTCAGCAGCCTGGGTAAGTTGTGGCACCACCATCAGCAAAGCAGCCAATGCCGCACTTTTGTAAATCGGTTTATTCATCAATCCTCACAATTTGGGAAAGTCCTTTCAAGTATAGAAAACCCGCAAAAACAAAGCGCCGTCAGTCATGGCTCTGATATGCTTGCATTAGGAATTACAGGGAAAGGAATCTTTATGTGGGTTCGCAGTGAATTCGGCGTGTTATGCAATCTGGCCCAGGCCAATGAAGTGACGGTTTCCAACGGCACAGTTGAGGCGCGCTTTGGCAAGGAAGTTACTCCTCTCGCACATCGCGCTAAGGATAGCGACGCCTGGAAAATCTTTGACCGCATCGCGCAGGAGTTGGCCGACGACCAGAGATTTCTTGATCTTAGCAAGCGCACCAGTGAACCAATGAGTTCCGAAACAGTTATTTCCGCTGACCCCGGCAGCGAGGGGAAAGCCTTGTGAGGTGGTGCGGTAGTGGGGTTGTGAAATAGTTTTGTCCACTACCTCACAACCCCACTACCGCACCATCCCGAACTAATTATGCAAGTTAAATTTGCTCTTGACCCGACAATGCGCCGCGCGACTTTTGTCAATGGCGCCCTTTTGTATCCACCGGAAATGATTCACGAATTAGAGCCGGTGCAAGTCAGCCCTGAAGCGCGCGAACTGTTGGCCGTCTGCAATCCCGATTTGCCGGACGTTTTTTCTATGCTGGCGCCTGCCGTAGATACCGGTGCCGATGATGAAGCGGGCCGGTTGTGGCAAATCAAGGAAAATCCCAACGCTTTTACAACAGCCGAAATCGTCGAAATGTGGGTGCGTGAATATCACACAGAGAGTGGCAACAACCAGAGCGTGTTTTGAGAGCCGCCTGAAAATGTGCCTGTATGACTTTAGATAACAGAGAGGCGTTAAATGAGGATTCTGAGCAAGCGCCTCTTCGCTCCACCCCACAAAACCAGGTGATGACCAATCAAGCGCCCGATGTGCCTCCCTCGGACGACCCGGTTGGAACACGCATTTTATATGTAGTTGTAGCGATGATCGTATTGATGTTCCTCATCTCGGTCGGCTTTTTACTGCTGGTTGTCCGCCGCCGCTTGTAAAACTGCTCATGCTTCGCGGCAATCGTATTCATAACGTGCCACAAAATACGGCCCCACCTGGCGGTCACTATGGTGCTGAAAGCCAAATCGCTCGTAAACAGCGCGCACTTTAGGCCGTCCGGCTTCGCAATCGAGGCGCAGAAAAGGCCGCCCCAATTCTCGCGTGTGTTGCACAGCCCATTGCAGCAAAGCTGTGGAAACTAAGCCTCCCGCAAACTTGCGACGCACCGCCAGGCGATGCACATAGGCTGCTTCACCAGGAGGCACATCCGGCCAAAATAGCGGGTCTTCGAGTTGAAATTTCACCACACCCGCTACTTCATTTTCGCGTTCAGCCAAAAAGAACATGCCTTTTAAGACATCGGGGGCGATGCTGTCTAAAGAGATTTCATCGGCCTTCCACATGCTTTCGCCACGCCCTTCCAGCCACAGCGCCGCTTCCTGCAAAACTTCCAGCACCGTTTGCGTGTCATCTTTTTGCGCCGCACGAATTGAGATAAGCATTTCCATGAGTTATTTAAAGGATATTTGGTGCGTCTGAATCGTTAGTTTTCTGTCTTATCCTATAACATCAAGCATCCTATTCAAAAACCAAAGTCATGAGTCTTCCCCATTCACTTTTTGTAAAAGTCGCGATAATTTGTGGAGTTTCCTCTCTAATTCTTGGCGGCACGCGTTTACTGGCCGATTTTCAAGGCTCGACTTATTTGATGCCTTTTGATGACGCACCATTACATTACAGCACCCGCACACCGCAGGATGTCGTTGCCCAGTTGCAGTCGCGCCTCGAAAAAGGTGAGGCCAAGTTAGAACACGAAAGCGAACACGGCTATTTGCTATCGCTACTCAAACAGTTACAGATTCCGCTCTCCTCGCAGTTGCTGGTTTTTTCTAAAACCTCTCTTCAACGCGAATGGATTTCACCGCAAACGCCGCGTGCCATCTATTTTAATGATGATGTTTACATCGGTTATATTCCCGGCGCGCCGCTTATTGAAATCTCGGTTGCCGATCCGAAACTTGGTGCTATTTTTTATACCATTGAGCAGGAGAAAACCGATGCCAAAGTTAATGTTTTAACCCGCTCCACCCAGTGCCTCGAATGTCACGCTTCGGCGCGCAGCATGGGCGTTCCGGGCCATTTGGTGCGAACATTCCAAACCGATGGGCGCGGTTTTGTGGATTTTAGCGGTGGCGCGCAAACCGTGACGCATCGTATGCCTTTGGCAGATCGCTTTGGAGGTTGGTATGTCACCGGCACACACGGCGCGCAATCACACAAAGGCAATCTTTTCGGTGCCAAAGCCTTTGACCGCCATGAAAAAGAACCAGCGCATGGCGGCAATATAGCCGATTTAAAAACCTTTTTTAAAGCCGATGGCTATCCGTCTTCGCACAGCGACATTGTAGCCCATCTGGTGCTCTCGCATCAGATTCACATGCATAACTTTATCGCTCGTTTGAATTTTGAATCTCAAACCCGCATCACACGCTACGGCGAGGTCAAATACATGGACAGCATGGTAGATTCGTTTCTCCAATACCTGCTGTTTAGTGAAGAAGCGCCTTTAATCGCACCGATAAAAGGCACATCAAAGTTTGCCGAAGAGTTCGAGGCGCGCGGCCCGAAAGACAAGCAAGGCCGCTCCTTGCGCGACTTCGATTTGCAGACGCGCCTGTTCAAGTATCCCTGTAGTTTTCTAATTTATTCCGAAGCCTTTGACGCCCTGCCGCCCAAACTCAAAGAAATCATCTACACACGCTTGCACGACATTTTAACCGGCAAAAATAATGAGAAAGAGTTCCAAAACCTTACTCCAGAAACTCGCCGCGCCATTCTGAAAATCCTAACCGAAACCAAAACCGACTTGCCGGAGAATTGGAAGATGTAGATTAATCAAACCAATTCAGTGATAAATTTAATGTGGTGATAAAAATGCAAGCGCCTGCACTCAAATTTGTTTCTGAAGAAGAATACTGGACGCTCGAAGAAACCTCGCCTGTCAGGCACGAATACTGGGACGGCCAACTGTGGGCAATGGCTGGCGGCACAGCCAATCATTCAGCATTGACGGTGCGAATTGCTGGACTTTGCGACGCTAAGCTGCGCGGCAAATCGTGTCGCGTTTTTGGCAGCGATTTACGCGTCAAAGTCGCCAAAAGTAACAAGCAGTTCAACACTTATCCCGATGTTTCCATTGCTTGCCCGCCTTTTGAATGGGAGAAAAAACGCAGCAATGTCAAAGACACGCTACTCAATCCGCGCGTTTTGTTTGAAGTGTTATCGCCTTCGACATCCGATTATGACCGCACCTTGAAGTTTGACCAATACAAACTGATTGAATCACTCAGCGACTACGTTATCATCTGGCAGGATCGCGTGCGGATTGAGCATTTTCACCGCGAAAACGAACGTTGGATGCAGCAGAGTTTCACGCGCCGCACCGATACGTTTGAATTGCCCGATTTAGAAGTGACTTTGTCATTGGAAGAAATCTACGAAGGCGTGGATGTGCCCGAAGATTTGCGTTTGATTCCTGATTTGGAAGACGAAGACTAAGTCATTTTAAAATAGCCACAAAAAAGCACAAAAACCACAAAAGAAACTCAAAGATTTTTTGTGGGTTTTGTGCTTTTTCGTGGCTATTTAAATTTCAAAGCGGCAGATTCATCGTCTGGCCTGTATCGGCGGCACGTTTACCGGCTTCCAAAATCTCCTGCGCGTCGCGGCTGACGTGCATTGAACAAAAGCCTTCGGGTTGAGTGTTGTTTTCGATGCAATGAATGAGATACTCCGGCCCGTTACGTTTGGGAGAAGTCATCTCGCGTGGTGTGATTTCTTCGGTTTTGTCAGGCTTTTGCAGAATGACTTTGTCGCCGCAAATAGCCAGGCTGCCTTCTGTGCCGTAAGCGACTGGATTGTTGGTGGCATAGCCCACAGTTTGAGTCCAGCAGGCTTCGGCCACGCCAAAACCGTTGGCGTATTTCATTAAAATGATGGCGTTGTCATCGGGAACGGGATAATCCTTAACAAACACGCCGCGAAAGCCCGTCACCTGCTGTGGCAAGCCTTGAAAACGGGCATTCATGTCTGCGGAGTAGCAACAGTAATCCATCAAAGCGCCAGCGCCGTTTTTTTCTTCGTCATAAAGCCAGCCCCAAAAATGCGGGTCGCAACCAATCTCTTTCGGCCCATTGTGCGCGCTACGCTGCTTAAAATAAAACAGCTTGCCAATGTCACCAGCCAAAATACGATGCTCCATTTCCTGAATCGCAGCATTCCACGCCGTCGGCCAGTTGATTAAAAGCACAATGCCGGAGGCTTCGGCGGCTTTCACCATGCGATTAGCCTGTTCGAGTGTGGCGGCCATCGGCTTTTCCGAAATGACATGAATCTTCTTTGCGGCGCAGGCCTCAACAATGTCGGCGCAGGCGTTATTTTCAGATGCAGCTTGCACGATGTCGAGTTCTTCATTTTCGAGCATCGCCTGCCACGATTCGTAAACACGGGGCACGTTATATTCGCGCTGAATTCTCTCGCGCAAATTGGCGTTGACATCACCCGCCGCTACGATTTCCACGTCGTCTCGCTTGGCCCAGTGGCGCAATTCGCCCCACACATGGTCATGCACCATCGAAGCTACGCCTATTCTATATTTCTTATCCATGCTTCATAGCATAGCCGCGAAAAGTCACAAAAACCACAAAAGATTTTGCGCTGTTTTGGTCGTTTCTGTGTCCTTTGTGCCTTTTCGCCGCTATCATTAAATCATGAACAAAGAATTTCGCGCCGTGTGGGTTGCAACCGTTGACAACATTGACTGGCCGGCTAAACCGGGCTTGCCTCTTGTCGATCAGCAGGCCTCGCTTATCAACGATTTCGATTTGTTTTCTGCCCTGGGTCTTAACGCCGTCATTTTTCAAATTCGGCCTTGCTGCGATGCGTTTTTTGATTCAGCTTTCGAGCCGTGGTCAGAGTTCATTACCGGCACGCAAGGCTTGCATCCAGGCTACGACCCACTGCAATTCGCCATCGAAGAAGCACGCAAGCGCAACCTGCAATTGCACGTCTGGCTCAATCCGTTTCGCGCGCGTTTTGCCAAGCGCTTATCGCCGCCCGCGCCCAACCACATCAGCGTCATGCATCCATTCATCGTCAAAGATTATGGGCCGTTTCAATGGCTCGATCCCGGCTATGAGTTGACCCATGAATATACGCTCGGCGTGGTGCGCGAAATTTTGCATCACTACGAAGTGGATGGTCTGCACATTGACGATTACTTTTATCCCTATAAAATCGCCGGCCAACAGTTTCCCGATAACGATAGTTGGGCACTCTACAAAGGCCCGCTTTCGCGTGATGACTGGCGGCGCGATAATGTAAATCGCTTTGTTGAATCCTTGTGGAAAGCCGTTAAAGCCACGCGCCCGCAGGCGCAGTTTGGCATTTCGCCCTTTGGCATCTGGCGCCCCGGCCATCCGGCGGGCATCACCGGACTGGATCAATTTGCCGATCTGTATGCGAATGCGCGCTTATGGCTGCAAAAAGGCTGGGTGGATTATTACACGCCGCAGCTTTACTGGAAAATTGAATCTACCGGACAAAGTTTTCCCAAGTTGCTGGCGTGGTGGCAGGAGCAGAATCCGCAGATTCCGATTTGGCCCGGCCTCTTTACCAGCCGCATCTTCGACAAAACGCCCTGGCAGCCGGAAGAGATCGTCAATCAAATCAAAATCGCCCGCGAAAAAGGCGCGATGGGCCATATTCACTTCAGTGCGAAGGCGCTTCGTAACGAAAAGATGGCCGCTGCCTTAGGCGAAATATACAAGTAGAAACCAAGAAACTTAGCGCGCAGAGTGACAGAAAGCCGCCCAGACGAAATGATTCGGGCTGATATTTTTCGTCTTTCCATCCCGGATACCAATCGGCGCCGCTGATACGTTGAATTGGGGCAATTTTTCGCTGGTAAACAAAGCAGTTTTCCGCGTTCATAACCATTGTTTCCCCAATCTCATCACGCGGGCGCAGCGATACAACATA
>DASWNL010000242.1:0-2583 GCA_036399215.1 Abditibacteriaceae bacterium | reverse complement strand
GCAACCGCGCCGCCTTGAATGTAACGCTCTAAAGGCAACTGCACCGGCGCGCGATTGGTGGAATCTTCGGCATAAATCACTAAGGTTTGATTGCCGCTTGTGCCACCATGAATCCAGAACTGCAAATGCGTGGCGCCGGTTAAAGAAACACCGGAGCTATGCAGATAAAGCCCACCCCAGGCCGCGCTGTAGGTGACGGCAATCGAACGAGTGCCGGCTTTTACCGGCGTGGTAGCGCTCACATTGCTTTGCGTATCCCACGACCAGTTTTGCCAGTCGAAGGCCAAAGCGTCATCATAAATCGTGGCAACCGAGGTTTGCGCTTGTAAGCGCGCTGTCGAAGAAGCCAACAAGAACAAAACGAAAAGCAAACGATATAGAACTTGGAATTTCATACGCGGCTGTTTTGCCGTATTAAGGCAAATTTTTGAGGCAACAAGACATAAAAAAAACGATTACAAATCGAATGGCTGTTTTTAAATTTTCTCAAGTGGCTTTACGTTGCCAAAAGTTGGCGGAGTGCCGCCCGGCTCGGCGACATAGCGCGCCGCATTGGCAATGACACGGCGAACTTCAGGATTGAAATAAGTCGGATAGGTTTCGTGGCCGGGACGGAAGTAAAAAATTTTGCCCTGCCCGCGTGTCCAGGTCATGCCGCTGCGGAAGACCTCGCCGCCCGCAAACCAACTGATAAAAATAAGCTGTTCCGGCGCGGGCACATCGAAGAACTCACCATACATCTCTTCGGCTTCAATTTCTATATATTCGCCTAACCCGGCGGCAATCGGATGGCCCGGATTAACAACCCACAGGCGTTCTTTTTCATCGGCTTCGCGCCATTTGATGTCACAAGTTGTTCCCATCAATTTCATGAAGATTTTAGACATCAAAGCCGAATGCAAAACAATAAGGCCCATGCCTGCCAGCACGCGCCGGTAAACGCGCTCGACAACTTCGTCTTGGACTTCATTATGCGCGATATGACCCCACCAGATGAGAACATCAGTTTCATCCAAAACCTGTTGCGTTAGGCCATGCTCTGGCTCATCGAGCGTAGCAGTTTGCACCTTGAAAGCGCCACTTTCGCGCAAGCCTTCGGCAATCGCTTCATGCATTCCATTGGGATAAAGTGCGCGCACTTGCTCGTTACGCTTTTCGTGGCGAAATTCGCTCCATACTGTCGCGCTAATTGTTGATTTAACGGGCATAAATCCTTTCAATTGCTGTGACTTTCACAAGTTATAACGTGAAATCATTTTACAGAAATTTAATTTTCAGGTGATGTTCCGTTAATGCGAAGTTGTTAAAACATATGCGGCAGTCGAGAATCTTTCCTTTTGCAGTCACCATGCACAAGGCCGATTTTTGTTGCCTCTCGCCGATAAAGTCCGGCAAAGCCGGCCTGATGCGATCATTGAGGAGATTATCATGAACGATACCAAAGAAAATTTATTGAACGACCCTTTCATGTTCCAGAAGATTCAAGAGCGTGCCTATTTTATTGCCGAAAGCAACGGCTTTGCGCCGGGCCGCGATGCGGATAACTGGTTTGCCGCTGAAGCTGAAATTCTCACACCAATTCTGACTAACGAGAATACAAACGGCACCGTCAAAACGGTTAAAACTGCAACGCGAAAAACAGCGCCGAAAAAAGCCGTAACCACAATCGTTGAAACAACCGCTGCACCGGCTCCGCGTGCCAGGCGCGCTTCCAGGAAAAGCGCCTGACTTTTAAACCGGCCTGCTTTGAAAAAGCCCGCTCCCAAAGAGGAGCGGGCTTTTTGTTTTGACCGGCGATTCTAACGCGCGCTGATACCGCCATCCACATACAGGTTTTGCCCTGTAATATAGCCGCCGGCTTCGCTGCACAAAAGTAAAGCGGCACCAGCACAATCTTCTGGCTGTCCCACGCGCTTCATCGGCACCCATTGGCCACGTTTCACAAAATCTTCGGGAGTTTGAAACTGGTCGCGGTTGCGCCAGGTGTTGAAGTAACCCGGCGACATCATGTTGACCGTAATACCGTGCTCACCCAGTTCACGAGCTAACCCTTTGGTCATATTTTCCAGGGCGGCTTTGCTCATCGAATATGGCAGCATAGTCGGGTTGCCGCTTTTACCCTGAATAGAGCCGATGTTGATAATTCGCCCCCACTTTTGCTCGCGAAAAATCGGCACACAGAGTTGAGATAATCGCACTGGCGCCAGTAGATTCACACGCCACTGGTGTTCAAATTCGTCAATGGTTTCTTCCATCCAGGAAATCTCATGTTGAATGGCGGCATTGTTAATCAAACAATGAAGACCACCGAGTTTTTGTTGAACCGTCTCAACCCATTCTTCCAAGAGCTTCAAATCACCGGCATCGCCGCCCAAAGCAAGAGCGCGTCCACCTTCATTTTCAATTTGCACTGCGGCTTCTTGTGCAACATCTAATTCAATATCTTGAATGGCTATGGCACAACCATACGCGGCCAGGCCACGCGCCATGCCCAAACCAATACCCCGCCCCGCACCTGTAAGGAGCGCCACGCGCCCCGTTAAATCAAAAGAAAATTCGGTCATAAATTAAGAAGGAAATAAT
>DASWNL010000241.1:0-3156 GCA_036399215.1 Abditibacteriaceae bacterium | reverse complement strand
TTGCCCCGGTCACCAGAGATTTCCAAACTTTGCGTGCCGGGCGCTTCGCCGGTGGAAGTGATAAAAACGCCGGTGGCGCCGCTCGGATATTCGACGAATGCCGTTACATCATCTTCGACTTCGATATTGTGATATTTGCCGAAGCCACAATGAGCGCGCACGCGTTGCGGCATTCCACAAATCCACTGCCATAAATCCAGGTTGTGCGGGCTTTGATTCAATAAAACGCCGCCGCCTTCGCCTTCCCAGGTCGCGCGCCAACCGCCTGAATCATAGTAAGCCTGTGAGCGAAACCAATCGGTAATCACATAATGCGTGCGCTTAATTTCACCCAGCTCACCGCTATGCACCAGGTCACGCAATTTCTGATGCGCGCTGTGCGTGCGCTGGTTGAACATGATGCCGAAAATCAAACCGCTGCGCTCTGCGGCCTCGTTCATCTGGCGAACGTGTTTGGTATAAACCCCCGCCGGTTTTTCGACCAAAGCGTGAATCCCATTATCAAAAGCCTGCATAGCAAGCGGCGGATGCAGATAATGCGGCGTGGCAATGAGAACGGCATCAACGGCTTTGCTGGCAAAAAGCGCATCAGGAGTTTCAAAAACCTGCACGCCTTCGCCGAATTTGCCCTGCGCCCACTCGCGCGCAGCGGGCACGGCGTCGGCTACTGCGGCAAGCGTGGCACCGGGAATTTCCCCGGCGGAAAGATAAGTAGCATGATGGCGGCCCATGCCGCCCAATCCGATAATGCCGAAACGAACATTGTCCATGAAGATTCTGGCTCCCTTAGCTGATTTAAAGAAAAGTGGTCTCTTTCAAGGATGCCCCGCAAGGCGCCTTGCGGCAAGAGTGAAACTCGCAGCCTTCCCTGCGCGACGAAAAGCGATCTTTGGCGTCAAACCACAACTATGAAACTGCACTTGATGCTTTTGGCTGTTTTGCTGTGCTGCGTGACTTTGCCCTCGCGCGCTGCCGATAAACCGAACATAGTCGTCATTTTAGTGGACGACATGGGCTTTTCCGACATCGGCAGTTACGGTGGCGAGATCAGCACGCCGAATTTGGATGCGTTAGCCAAAAACGGCCTGCGCTTTTCCAACTTTTATAACACGGCGCGTTGCTGCCCAACGCGTGCTTCGCTGATGACGGGACTCTATTCGCATCAAGCTGGAGTCGGGCACATGACCGAAGATCGCGGTTTGCCCGGTTATAGTGGCCGCTTGAATGACAAGAGCGTGACCTTTGCCGAAGCGCTGAAACCTGCCGGTTACTTCACGGCTATGACCGGCAAATGGCACGTAGGCCAAAATTTGGGCGCTGTGCCGTGGGAGCGCGGTTTTGATCGTTCTCTCAATGCGGCTGCCGGTGGATTCTTTTTTCAAGACTCGCCCCGCGCTAAAGTCTTCTTGAATGGTGTCGAGGCGAGTTCTGATGGCGTGTCGCTGCCAAAGCAATGGTATTCGACGGATTTATGGACGCAATACGGTCTGCGATTCATTGATGAAGCCCGCGCCAAGAAGCAGCCCTTTCTTTTGTATTTAGCGCACAATGCACCGCACTTTCCCTTACAGGCGCCGCCCGAAGACATTGCGCGCTGGCGCGGCAAGTTTAAAGCGGGCTGGGACAAACTGCGCGCCGCGCGTTATCAACGGCAAATCAAAATGGGCCTGATTGACAAGCGCTGGCCGCTCTCTTCCCGCGCCGCAGATGTTCCGGCCTGGGATTCCTTAACGCCGCAACAACAAGAGCGCTACGACCACATGATGGCGATTTACGCGGCTACGATGGAGCGCATGGACAAAGCGATTGGCGACCTGGTGAAAGGACTTCAACAGCGTGGCGAGTTGGAAAACACGCTTATCCTTTTTATGAGCGATAACGGCGGCAATGCCGAAAGCGGTGTGCGCGGCAAGTTAGATGGACAGAATCCCGGCGATGCTCAATCGGATGTTTTTGTGGGAGAATGCTGGGCCACTTTAAACAACACGCCGTTCGTGCGTTACAAGCATTACACCGACGAAGGCGGCATCGCTACGCCGCTTATTGCTTACTGGCCCAAAGGCATTGCCAAAGCGCGGCGCGGCCAAATCGAAGCCCAACCGGGTCACGTCATTGACATCATGGCGACGTGTTTAGACGTGGCGGGTGCAGCGTATCCTAAAGAACATAAGGGCAAAGCAATTACTCCGTTGCAAGGCACCAGTTTGCGCCCGGCCTTCGCGGGCAAAGCTCTTAATCGCACGCAACCGCTTTTCTGGGAGCATGAAGAAAACCGCGCCGTGCGCGACGGCAACTGGAAATTGGTGGCCCTTGCTAATAAGCCGTGGCGACTTTACGATTTGGCGACGGATCGCACCGAGCAGCACGATTTGGCAGGAACTCAGCCGGAGCGCGTCAAAACTCTTGTCGCTCAATGGGATGCCTGGGCCGCACGCTCTCAAGTGTTGCCATTGGGAGGCTGGCGCGCAGAGCAAAAGAAAGGGCGTAAAGGCGAACAAGCCAAAGGAAAGCTAAGCCAAAAAACACGCTTTGAACTGAAAAACGGCGACACTCTTGAACGAAGCGAATCCCCCTCTATTGCCGGGCGCGGTTTTACGATTACAGCCAAAATCAACGCGCAAAAACCAGACGGAGTCATTGTGGCGCAGGGTGGCGTCGCACAAGGCTATGCCCTTTATCTTCAAGGCGGCAAATTAGTTTTCGCTTTACGGCGTAGTAATGAGCTTTATAAAGCAACTACAACCCAAAACATCGTCGGAGCGCACGAAATTACAGCAAAGGTGGCTTCCGATAGCGTGTTAAGCCTTATAGTAGACGGCACGCTCGCCGCGACAGGCAAAGCCCCCGGCCCTTTAACAACCATGCCGGTTGATGGCTTGCAAGTCGGCAACGATACAGGTGGCCTGGTTGGCGCTTACGGCGCAGACAACAAATTCGGCGGCACCATCGAAAGCGTGGTTATTGAGGTCGGCCCGTAGCCCATGAATTTGCCTTATTTTCGGCGCGTTGTTAATCTTCGGAAACTATCCTGAATACAGCCTTATTCATATCGTATAATCTCCTTTAAATCGGCCCCAACAGGGCGCGGATTTAAAGGAGATTGCCATGCAGAAAACAGATCGTTTCACCAAGACGTTGCTTTTGTTGTTGGTTCTC
>DASWNL010000240.1:0-7376 GCA_036399215.1 Abditibacteriaceae bacterium | reverse complement strand
GAAACGCGGCATTCTGCGCCGTTAAATCCAGGGCGGCACCTAATGAACTGCGTCCACGACGCCGAATGGCTTCGCGGCTTTCGCTTTGCCGCGCATCGTGCGTTGCCATGATATAGCTGACCGATGCTACAGTAATCAAGGCATTGGAAAGCCAAAACCATAAGAAAATTTTTAAGAACAGGCTGCTCATGAAGGGTTCGTCGTGACTTAGTTCGGTGAGCTATGGAGGGAAGTGCTGGCAGGACGCGCGAAAATGTAGCCGACGCTACGCACGGTTTTGATATATTCGCTGCCATCAGGTGCATCGCCTAATTTCTTGCGCAGATTGGAAACGTGAACATCAATGCTGCGATCAAGCGGTAACAGGGGGCGATCTAAAACTTTGCGTGCGATGTCTTCACGCGAAACGACCTCGCCCGCCGAGCGCATCAGTAAATCTAATAAATCGAATTCGGCAGCCGTCAGTTCAACGTTTTTCCCATCCCGACGAACCGCGCGGGCGGCACTTTCGATTTCTATATTACCAACGCGCACGACACCCGAAGGCGATGCATTTCCTTTGGTTTCGCCGCGCCGCAAAACGGCACGAATGCGGGCTACCAGTTCGCGCGAGGAGAAGGGCTTTGCTAAGTAATCATCGGCGCCGGTTTCCAAACCCATAACGCGATCCAGTTCGTCACCGCGCGCCGTCAGCATGACAACCGGCACTGCCGAAGTCAATCTAATGCGGCGCAATACCTCAAAACCGCCAATGCCGGGCAGCATGACATCGAGAATTATCATATCGTAGCTGCCCCCCAGCACTTTGTCCACGCCGCTTTCGCCATCATGCACCGTATCTACATGAAAACCTTCGCGGCGCAGGTATTCCCCCACCAACTCCACCAATTCCACATCATCATCTACCATGAGCAAGTTTGCAGTAGTCATCTCTTAAATTAAAACACAGCGCGTCGTGGTTTCGTTTGCTAATCTTGCCAAAAGACTATCGGTTAACACCCTGTTTACTATTCTTTACCAGAGGTTTTCCGATGCTTAACCAATGGGGCTGCTGTGTCTGTTCTACTTGTAAAGGTCTATTTCGTAGAAGGATTTTTCTACGATTAGCCAGAGGTTTGCCATCATGTCATTTAGCAAGAAGAACTCACTTATCCCGCAGCGTTTTGCTTTTCGCCGAGCGTTCACTCTTATTGAATTATTAGTCGTTATAGCTATAATAGCTATCCTCGCCGCGATTTTGTTTCCGGTGTTTGCCCGTGCGCGGGAAAATGCCCGCAAGTCCTCATGCCAAAACAACATCAAGCAATTAGGCCTGGGAATGAAGCAATATATCCAGGACTACGACGACATTTTCCCGCCTGACGGTGTGGCAACAGACGCTGCTACAGTTTCGGGTTGGGCTTACACGATTCAACCTTATCTAAAGAGTGAACAGGCTTTGCAATGTCCCAGTGAGCCAGCCAAGGCGCCCTCGGCACCTACAATGGCTGAGCGTGCAGTTTTTGTAACGGGTGGTTTTACCGATTACTATTACAACTTTAATCTGGGTGCTGGCGATTTAAGCGATGCCCGAATTGAGCGTTCTGCTAATGTGCTGTTATTCGGTGATGGTGTCGCTGGCATAGACAGTGTCGCTGATTACAATCGTTGGACGCTGCATGGTAGTGACATGGGTCCAGTTCGCCATTTGGAAGGCGCAAACTACGCTTTTGTGGATGGTCACGTTAAATGGTTAAAGCGTTCACAGGTTGCGCCGGGTAATACAGGTTGCAGTGGCGGCATCAATGCGCCAAGCGGAAGCAACGCGACCTTCTGCGTATATTAATTGCGCTTATTCAAATACGAGAAATTTTAGGAGATAAAATGAAAAACAATATCCGACAGAATGTGGCTCTGCTTGCGTGCGGAGCGGCCTTTGGACTGACTGTGGGGACGCAAAGCGTTGAAGCCCAGCGTGACCGTCAGGACCGACGCGATCAGCGCGGAGAGAGGCGAGAACGTTTACAGAACGCTACGCCCGAACAACTCCAACAGTTGCAACAGCAGCGTCAGCAAAACATGACGCCCGAAGCACGTGCTCAAATGGAGCAACGTATGCAGCAGTTCCGCCAGCAACGCGAACAAGAGCGCTGGAACTGGGTGCGCGAAGCCTTGAGTGCGGCAGGTTTTGGCGACCAGGGCTTGCAGGACGCTGTGATTGAAATGATGAAGTCCGAAACTACCGGAACGGAATCGCTGCGCGAAATGGAGCGCCAACTGGCAGCCAAGTTAGTTGATCCGGCGTTTCAACCCGAAGCCTTTCCGGCGGAGTTAAAAGCCTTTCGTGATGCTGTTGCTAAATATCAGGAAGACAAAGCTACAGCGCTTAAGCAGTTCGATGAAAAGCACAAATACTCGACCCAGCCCAAACTCGAAACAGTTTTAACCGTTCTGGGCGTGCTTGGCCCGGAAACCACGACTCTGGGTGGTTTGGGGCAGGTTTTCCCCGATAGTCCCTTTGGACGCGGTGGTTTTGGACGAGGTGGGCAAGGCGGCAACCGTGGTGGCGGGGGTGGCGGCAATTAATTGCCCTGACTGGTGACGAAAACACAAAACCGCACGAACTTTGCTCAAGTTCGTGCGGTTTTGTGTTATGCTTACCTGCTATCACGCGTGTTACTTCAATTCGGAAATCTCTTTAAGTTCGTTCCAGGCTTTGGCATCCACGCGCCGCACTGTTCCATTCACTAACAGAACTGTGCGCAATCCATCTCCGGCTGGGGCTGCTTCGTAGAATAATACACAGCGCCCCCGCTTCCGCAGGTGCTCTCGCTTTCGCCCCGAAAATAAGGGATTCGCTTTAAAGGGCTGCTCCGTGCCCGGCTGAGTGAAAATGGCTATGTTTTCTGCGTAAGGTAAAAGAGCCTGACGCGCCGCAAAGGCGCTTTCTAAGGGTGGAAGGGTTTGTAAAAAGGCGTTTTCATATTCGCTGAGTGCCGCCTGGATTTTACGTAGATAGATGAGCGATAGATTCTGATGAAACGCTGGCGAAGCGCTACGAATGTTAAATGGCACTCGATTGCGCGTCGGGTCGAAAGAGCGCAGTCCCGTCGCACCATTTGTTACCATGCCAATCAGGTCTTCCATGGCGAGCAGGGTTAATTCAAAACGAGCATCCGGCGCGAATGGATAGCCATTGCCGGTAACGGCTGCTATATAATCGTTTTCGCTTAAATTCCGCAGTTCCTGTGGCGCGATTTTATAAGTAATCAGGTATTCGCGACCCGACAACCAATGTGTTTCGCCCCTGGTTAGATAATTCTCATTCTGCCAGTTCAATTCACGCCAGCCGAACCCAAACTCCTTAAAGGAAACCGCTAAAGGAAATTTGGCGCGGATAATATCGGCTAAGCCAGTGGCTTCAGGCGCTCTGGATGGTGCAATGACGGGTGCCACCGGGATTGCTACGGATGACGAAACACCCAGCGGCCCGCTTTGCTGCTGAGTCCAGCCCAGTGTCATGGTCGAAAGCAAACAATATGTAAGAAGCACTCGCTGTAGTTGTTTCTGTGACATAAAAAACTCTCTATCAGAGATGACATCACTTCAATTCTAACGAACTGCGGAAATAATGCAAGTTGCTGACAAGGTTTACGACGAGTTACTGATAGTTTCTCTTCAGAGCATGAAATTAATTGCGTATCATGCTCTTTTCATCCAGCAAGCTTTCAATGGTTTCCCAAAAATTTTCTACGTGGATAGGTTTAGTTAGCACAGCATTGGCACCGGCCTGCATCATGCGTTGTTGTCGTTCCGGGGTAGCGTCAGCGGTGACAATGACAATAGGAATATTTTTCCAGGTTGCATCCTGGCGCAGTAGCGACAGAATCTCTTCGCCGTCCATATCAGGCAAGTGGGCATCGAGTAGCAGTAAGTCGGGCAATGTGGCACGGAGCAAACGCAGTCCTGCTTCGCCATCGCAGGCCAGTTCCAGTTCAAATCCTGCGCGCTTCTTTACCATGATTTCTATAAGGCGGCGATTCGAGGGGTTATCTTCCACGTAAACCAGGCGTTTTTCTTTGCGATCTTGTTGCTTCAATTGATCTGTAGAAATGGATTTATCTGCATGGGAAGCCGCATCCGTCTGTATTTCAACCACATTAGCCGGGCACGAGGCGAGAGGGATTTCAACCCAGAAAAGCGAACCTTCAGTTCTGTCATGGTCAAAGTTCAGCGATCCATCCATAGCTTCGGCCAGGTGTTTTGAGAGTGTCAGGCCAATACCGGTGCCTTCGATGGCTGTGCTTTCGGCTCCTAACCGGTCGAAGGGTGAGAAGATTTTCTTTTTCTGCTCGTCATTTAAGCCGGGGCCATCATCCTGGACACAGATACGCACATTTGCCTGACTCACGTGGTAATCAACATAAACTGTGCCGTGCGGATTATTATATTTAACGGCATTAGAAAGGAGATTTAACAAAATTTGTTTTAACCGTTGGCAGTCAACACAAACCCAGGCTTCCTCAGTTTTATCTAAGCTGCCCCGCGGCTTGTTTTGCGATTCTCTGCCAACTACGATTGATATTTTTTGTTTGTCTGCCAATGGCTGAAGCATGGCGCAGGTTTCTTCGATAATATCACTGACCCTGATCGGCTCCGGCGATAAATTGATAGTCCCGGCCTCAATGCGGGTAATGTCTAAAATTTCACTGATTAAGGCCAGTAAATGGTGCCCGGCCTTTAGAATATGCGCTACGCTTTCCTGCTGCTCTGAGGTTAGCTCATCCAATTCCAGTAATTGGCCAAAGCCTATGATGGCATTGAGCGGTGTGCGCAATTCGTGGCTCATGCGCGAGAGGAAATCATTTTTTGCCTGGCTGGCGTGCTGTGCTTGATCTCTGGCGTTTTCCAGTTGCTGCACCAATTCGCGCAGGGTGCCCATCATCATCTGTCGCTCAACGATTTCTGCATGTAGCGCCGTGTTGGTATCTTCCAGTTCCACCGTTCGCTGGGCGACACGTTCTTCAAGAGTTGCGCGTGCCCGGCTTAAGTTTTCGAGTGTAATGTTGATTTGCTCGGCCAGATGATAAAGCTCATCACGCCCGCTCCTCTTTTCGCTCATCGTTACGCGCACTTTACGGTCGGTGCTGTCACCTATTATGTCCAGCTCATTTGTCAGGCGCCGCAAGCGATGCAAAACCAGATAGTCCATTACGGCTAACATCAGCAGGGAAAATACAATACCCAAAATCATCATGGACAGCAGAAGGTTACGCAGGCTTCGCCGGCTTTGTTGGCTAATCGCGCGTGGAGTTTCAACGCTTAAAAGGGAAATCGGCTTTCCTATCAAGTCCTTTACTACGGTGAAACCAATTAGTGTTGAAGAAGAGAGAGGCTCAATTTGGGTGGGAGGGCCAGCCTCTAATGATCGTTTTACATCGCGTAGGCTGGCAGAGGCATTGGTTTTATCCCACGGTTGTGCAGTTACCTTTAAGCGCGTGACTCGTTCCAGCTCTTTTTGCAGGCCTGCATTCCACCATCGGCCTATGAGCATAAAACCTTTGATGCGGCCGGTTCCATTACCGCGCGTTACAGGCTGAGACGAGATTAGTAATACGCCTTCCGGCAGTCGCAAGAAGCCTTTCAAGCTTTTGCCGTCTGCTGCCGTGCCCGGTATCAGGCGGTTGGACGCGATGTATTCTGCTAATCCCTTTGGCACTGGCAACTTGCGTTGTTTCCCTAAGTCGTAGCCGCAGGCAAAGAGCAATTCGCCGGTCACACGTCCAAAGATAATCACCTGCGCCTGCAAGGTCACAATGGTGGAATCAGTTAAATTATCGTTGTAGAAATTGCGGTTTCTGTCCTCAATAAATTGGTATGCATCATTCCAGCGTGCCCAGTCGGCGTTGGAAAGGGCCAGTGGCTCTAATTGTTGATCCAATGCCTGCTTTACGCGAGTTACGTTCTCGCGAGCCATTAGTTCTTCGGCCTGCCATGCCTGTTGTCGCAATGTTTTTTGCGCAATGTGATAGAGAGCAGCCGACAGGCAGAGTAAGGTAACAGAAATTAAGAGAAAGGTTTTCTGGCGTAATTTCACACCGGGTTCCTGAGTTGTTATACAACATGAAATGAATGCAAAAATTGGGCTTAGTAATCAATTGTAACAGTCGGCGATAATGGCGCGCCAAAATGCGGACTGCCGTCGGCATTTGGTCGAGTAGCCGCAAAAGGCGCCGGCGCGGCTAAAGATTCAGCACTGGCAACAAGAGGCCATGCAGCGTTATAAACCGCTAACGAGGAAAAAACTAATTTTGTGCGCTGACTTAGAAAAGCTGGGAGAACTTTCATAACTTCCTTATTGACACATATGTGAACGGCGAAGTTCGTTAGCGTGTTTCGATTTCGTGCCATAGCGTTTGCGACTGCGGGACAATGCGGAAGCGCAGTTGACCATTAACGATTTGGGAAGGCACGGTTTGTGTTCGCTTGCCGCTGCCATCCAAGGCCCAAACCGTTGCTTTTTTAGCATTCGTTCGCACTATGATTTGCGCCGGAACCGCTTCGGCCATTGTCGGGCCGCTGCCCCAATTTGTGCCGACACTGGTGCGCGTTTCGTTCCATTGCATATCTTTGTTTTCAACGCTTGAAAGCACTGTCAAAAGCAGCGAATTCGATTTTGCAATCGGCTTTCCATCGCGTGGTGTTAAAGTCAGCGTCACGAAATTGCGCGGCGTCTTTTCCATCTGCACAACCAGTCCATCCAGGTCAATCCATTGCCCGCCTAAAAAGCCGATGACGCCTTTGGTTTTTTCTGAATTGATCGTCAGAAGCGAACTCTCCGGCGCGTCGGTTTGCCATGTGAAAGCATTGGATGATGGCAAAAACTGGCGTTCTAAGCTGAGCGGCGCGGTGCCCTCCACAAAGCGAACCGCCATCTTGCTTTGCAGCCAGTCGCGACGCGTGCCGCCGTTTTGCGACCATAAGCGGCCCAGGTTGCTATCCCAAAATTGCGAGAGCGTGTTGCGCGCCATCGCTTCTGTAATCGCGCCGCGCGGCACCACCAGAGTGCTTTTGCGTGCCACAGGCTCAATTAAATTGCCCAGAAAAATTAATGACGCGGCGGGCATGGTTGCCATTTTATTGGGGTCGCTGCTGGACGCAAAAAAGCTGGTGATTTTATTGGCGTCCCAGTTTTCAACGCTTGAGTGGTAATCGAATAAAAAGATGCCGTCCCAATCCTGCCAGGCGGCATAAGCGGCCAACATCGGCATGGATTCGCTGGCATAATCGTTGGGCGCGGGATGATTGTATTCGGAAACGGTAAACGGCTTGCCTTCGACGCGATGCTGAGCCAGGTGCGGGATGGTGCCGCCGCTCTATTCGCGCACCATCGCTTT
>DASWNL010000239.1:0-12805 GCA_036399215.1 Abditibacteriaceae bacterium | reverse complement strand
AAAAAAGCCGGTCTTTATCGGCAAATCTGGCAGTGTTTTGCGGCCTTACTGCCGACGGTAAATTCGGTTGGTGTAATGGGTGATCAACGCACTTACGCGCATCCAATTGTAATTCGCGCTGTAACCAGTGAGGATGGTATGACCAGCGACTGGGCGCGCATTCCACATGATGTTTTAGAGCGCATTTCCAATCGCATTATCAATGAAGTCGAAGGTGTTAACCGCGTGGTTTATGATGTCACGAGCAAGCCACCGGCAACCATTGAATGGGAGTAAACAGTAGTTCTGAGTTAAGAGTTTTGAATTAGGAGTTAAAACCGCTTCAACTCAAAACTCCTAACTCAAAACTCTTAACTGGAGTTCTATGGCTTCTGCACATGAAGAAGATGTAGTAATTGCCTTCCGCCAAGCGGTGGAAGAAGAGATGCAAAAAGCGATGGCCGGCGAAGGGCCGCGCCTGGACATCTTTGCCGAGGGTGCTTCGACAGAAGAAGCCTTGCACCGTCTGGCGGCTCGCCATGCCGAACTGGAACATGAAGTGGCGCTGCTTCGCACCATTTTGCTGCGTTTAGTTTCTGAGCCAGTCGATAACCAGAAAAATTGAAGTTGATTTTAGTCCTTAAGTTTTTGTTTTTATGAGCATGAATACGGTGCATCCTTTTCGCCCCGAACAATTGTCGTCCGATATTCGCACATCGGCTGCCGATATTCAATCGGTGTTGCTGACGGCAGAGCAGATTCAAAAGCGCGTGCAGGAAATGGGCGCGCAGATTTCGCGCGACTATGAAGGCAAAGACCCGGTTTTAGTGGGTGTTTTAGTAGGAGCGGGCATTTTTACGGCGGATTTGCTGCGCGCCATCACGATTCCGTGCTATCTCGACTACGTGGCGATTTCCTCGTATGGCAAGGAGTCGCGTTCGTCGGGTGTTGTAAAAATCGTTAAAGACCTGGATGAAACCGTCGAGAGCCGGCACGTTCTAATTGTGGAAGACATTGTAGATACCGGCCTGACTTTGAATTACCTGCTCGACATGATGCGCAATCGCAATGTCGCCAGCGTTAAAGCCTGTGCCATGCTGGATAAGCCCTCCCGCCGCCTGACCGATGTGACCTGCGATTATATCGGTTGCGAAGTGCCTGATGAGTTTGTCGTTGGTTATGGTCTTGATTTCGCCCAGAGGTATCGCAATTTGCCCTACGTCGGCGTGCTACGCCCCGAAATTTACGGCGGTAAATAAGTGTTAAATCCCAGAGAAACATCCAATCGCCGTTGAAATTCGCTTTGGCACACAACTCACATTCTTGAAAATCCACTCGCGGAAATCATAGGAAAATCAACAGTGCGCGTCGCGCACCACTCCCCAATTTATTTTGTTTATAGAATGCCCGGCAGTGGGCTGTGCGTTCTGAGGTAGAAAACAACATGGCTCAAGAAGAGACTCCGGTTTTGCCGGGTAGCATTGATGTATTGGAACAGGCCGCTGACGTGGCTGCTCGGCCCGCGCGCGCCGCCCGTGGCGAGCGCACTTCCACGCGGAGCACCAAAGAAACCAAAACCAGTAAGGCGCGTGCCGCAAAGGCTGCCGCAGCAGTTGCCTCCACAACCACCTCCACAGTTGCAGAAGGAGCAGTCGCACAAGAACCGTTATCGCAAGGCATAGCCACACCCGATAACGTAAATGGGGCGATTGAAAATCCCAAAAGCGAAGCCATCGCAGGTGAAAATACCACGCGCGAAGTTGTTAAGGCAAAAGCCTCTGCAAATGAAGCAACGCCAGAAGCGACACCCGTTAATCGCGCTAAGGATGGCGGCTTGCCCCTTGAAACTGTGGAAAGCAACTCGATACCTTCTTCCTGGAATTCCGATGGTAATTCTGTGAATACAGAGATCGTTTCACAAACTGCCGATGCCGCTGTTCAGCCAACTTCTATTTCTGAAATTTCTGAAGTGGCTACGGCAACGGCTTTGGGTGGAAATACGCCCGAAGTGCCTGTCGTAGCGCCTCCCGCTAAAACCTCATATCCAACTCCGGTAAACGCAATGGAAGGTTTGCCACGCGAAGAGCGCTCGTTGGAAAGCCGGGGCGTGCGCTTTCGGGGACGGGAAGGGCGCGTCGAGATGCGTGGGCGGCATGGTATGCCGGCATCTGGCGACCCACGCGCTTTTCGCCGCGAAGAACGCGATGCCCGTGAGATGCGTGAACCGGGGCGCGACCCAGGTCGTGATCAAGGGCGTGATCAAAGTCGTGACAGTGAAGGTAATGGCCTGCCGGGAGGCCGTCTGGCCTCGCCGATGCGCGATTCTCGCGGCGATCACCGGGGAGACCATCGCGGAAATCAACGGAACGACCAGCGGAATGACCAACAAAACAACCAGCGCGGAGAAAACCGTGATAATCAAGGCAATCAAGGGCGAGGACGCTTTGAGCGTGACTTGCCGCGCGGACGCCAGGAACTTGATTTATCCACGCTCGAAGACAAAAATTTGACTGAGCTGCGCGAGATCGCCAAGAACCTCAACATCGCCGGCTCTACGACGATGAAGAAAAGCGATTTAGTCTTCAAGATTCTCGAACAGCAGGCCGAAAATCATGGGCATCAGTTCAAAAAAGGCATTCTTGATATTCTGCCGGACGGCAAAGGCTTTTTGCGCACGGATGGTTATTTAGCGGGCAACGAAGACGTTTATGTATCGCAGTCGCAGATCAAGCGATTTAATCTCAAAACCGGCGATATGGTAACCGGCATGGTGCGCCCGCCCAAAGAAATGGAGCGGCATTTTGGTCTGCTCCGTGTGGAAGCCATCAACGGAGAAGCGCCGGATTTTTCTAAAGTCCGCAAAGAGTTTGAAAAGCTCACGCCGATTTTTCCCAACAAAAAATTTACCCTTGAAACCGGACAGGAAAATGTCACAGCGCGCATCATTGATTTGGTTACGCCGATTGGCAAGGGACAGCGTGGCCTGATTGTCGCCCCGCCCAAAGCCGGCAAAACATCCTTGATTAAAAGCATTGCCAATTCCATTGCCGCCAATCATCCCGAAGTGGTGCTGATTGTATTGCTGATTGACGAGCGCCCTGAAGAAGTGACCGACATCGCACGCAGCGTGAAAGGCGAAGTCGTCGCTTCAACCTTCGATGAACTGCCGGAAAATCATATGCGCGTGGCGGAAATGGTCTTTGAAAAGGCCAAGCGCCTGGCCGAGCAGAAAAAAGACGTGGTTGTGTTGATGGATTCGTTAACTCGTCTGGCGCGGGCCTCGAACTTAGTGGTCAATCCATCGGGCCGCACTATGTCCGGCGGTCTTGATCCCGCAGCCATGCATCGTCCCAAGCGCATGTTCGGCGCGGCACGCAACATCGAAGAGGGTGGCTCCTTAACGATTTTAGCGACGGTTCTGGTTGATACCGGCAGCCGCATGGATGAATACATCTTTGAAGAATTAAAAGGCACCGGCAACATGGATTTGGTGCTGGATCGCAGCCTGTTCGATGCGCGCATCTTCCCCGCCATTGACATCAATAAAAGCGGCACACGCCGCGATGATTTACTGCTGAGCAAGGAGGACATGAACGCTACATTGCATCTGCGGCGCACCTTAGCGGCGTTGGACAATGACAAAGCGATTAATCTCTTAATTGATCGTCTGAAAAATACCAAGACCAACGAGGAATTTATGCAAATTGTGCAGCGTTCCTCGCGGGCGCAGGCCAACCAGTAGAGTGCCTGCCATGCCCCATGGTTAAATGGTCAAATTAGATAGTAAAGGTTAATTGCACAATTAGAAATCGCTGTTTCGTGGAAAACAGGATGTATAAGAACTATGTGGCGAAGTCGTGGCGCGCCACTTCCTGAAATTCCATTGATAAACGGCGTTATGAACAAAAACACTCTCCCGCTTGCCCCTCGCATTGTTGCTAAAGGCGGCGTGCGTCAAACTTTGCCGACAAAATCTTCTTTAGCGGTGCAATCCACAGATTCTTCTCAACAAATTCCATCGCAAATCGAATCCGCATCTACTTCAATGCCTTCGACTTTGCCTCCGGTTATGGAAATGGCGGTCATTGTGCCGACGCTCAATGAACGCGAGAACATCGAGTTGCTGATTCCCGGTATTTTAGCGGCTGATCCGCGCTTGCATGTTATTGTTGGAGATGATGGCTCTGCCGATGGCACAGCGCAATTTGTGGGTGAATTTGCGGCCAGTGGCACAGCCAACGCTTCGCGAGTGCATTTGCTGGACAGGGGCAAAAAATTAGGCTATGCTTCGGCGATTCAAGATGGAATGCGCCTGGCATTAAAAGAAGGCGCGCAGTTGATTTTGCAGATGGACGCCGACTTTTCGCACGACCCTAAATATCTGCCGGAGCTTTTGAGAAAACAAGCCGAAGGCGACTGCGATTTGGTTATCGGCTCGCGCTATGTGCCGGGCGGCGGCACGCAAAACTGGGGCATCAACCGCAAAATTATGTCGGCGGGCGCTAATTCCTTAGCGCGAACTTTATTGGATTTACCAGCACACGATTGCACGGCAGGGTTTCGCTGTTGGAAGCGCGATTTAATCGAAAAATCAGGCGTGCTGGAGGTGCAGGTGCAAGGCTATGCGTTTTTGTTCATGACGCTTTATCGTTGCACGCGCCTGGGCGCCAAAGTCGGCGAAGTGCCGATTATTTTCGTGGACAGGCAATACGGCAAAAGCAAGATGAGCCGCCGCATCGCCGTAGAGGGCGTGCGTGTTTTGTGGCAGTTATGGTGGCAACACGTGCGCGGCAAGAGTGTCTGAAAAATCATGAAAAAAGATGCGCAGAAATTAGTCGGTGTTGTGCTTTCGTTGGTAATCGTGGGCGGCATACTTAAAGCACAGCCGGATTTGGGTGTTGTCGGCAAAGGAGAAAATCCGGCAAATCGTGATGCAGCACAACGCGCCGCGCAAAAAGAAGCCGCAAGAGCCGCGCGTAAAGCGCCTAATCAAAGAGCAATAGATAAATTAGCTGAACGAGAAACGGCGCGTCAAGAACTAAAATTAGAGCGATTGCCAAGATATTTAAATGCTTACGGCATTCGTGACGAAAAAATCCAGCAAGCTGTGCAGGCGCATCTGAAGGCATCCCTGAAAGAGCGCGAAAACATAACCAGGTCTCAATATCAATTGCGTCGCTTGCTGGTAATGCCCAATAGCATTGAAGCGCAAATCAAAGCGGCGTCGGGTGCTTTGATTCAGGCCGAAAAGAGCTACGCGACGGCTTTTGAAAAATCGCGCATTGAGTTAGATCAGAAAATTGCTTACACCAAAAATGCTCGTCTGGAAGCGGCTTTGCTTGCCGTTGGCGCTCTTGATCCAAAAGGGATGGCTGGCGCCCTTTAAGTTTAGAAGGCAACTTAAAAGGCAACTTAAGCCGATTTTAACGCCCGGTAAACCTTGACGGGCAGAGGCCGCACGGGTAACATGGATTAAGCCTCTGATAGAGTAGTTGTAAATACAGTTGTAAAATCGACAGTGTTTTGAGGTAGTTTTATGGTGGCGTGGCCGAGAGGCTAGGCAACGGACTGCAAATCCGTCTACATCGGTTCGATTCCGGTCGTCACCTCTTGAAAATTTAGCATTGAGAATTTACAATGGAAAAAGGAGAAGCTGCTTTTCTTTATTCTCAATGCTAAATTCTTTGGGGAATGGCCAAATTGGTAAGGCACCTGATTCTGGATCAGGAAACTCTAGGTTCGAGCCCTAGTTCCCCAGCCACTCAAATGCGGAATGTCGAGTGCGGAGCGTTGAATTTAAACTTCGCATTCCGCATTCTACACTCCGCACTCGATTGGCCCGTTCGTCTAGAGGCCTAGGACATCAGATTCTCATTCTGAAGATCAGGGGTTCGAATCCCCTACGGGCTATACCAAACAAAATCGAACAATGGCTCACCGTCTACAGATCGGTAAGCCGTTTTCTTTTCTGAGCCAACAGGCATGATATGGCACATGCACGCGGCTATGGGTGTTGTCTCAGTTATAGCAACGAGCATCCCTTTCTTCTCCTTCCTACTGTTAAGCCATTTCAGAAGCAACAAGATTATTGAAGTTTGGCTGCGCCAGGAGACTCAAAAGGTAGTGGGGAGTGCAAAGGAGAAGGTGCTGCCCTGTCCCAATGTGCTTTGCACCCAGATGCGGCCACCGTGAGCATCAACCGCCATTTTGCAAAAGGTCAGGCCCAGGCCGGTTGACATTACACGTCCGGCAGTGCGTGATTCGACTTGCCCAAACTTCTCGAAGATGCGTGTGAAGGCTTCCTCCGGGATGCCTTCGCCGGTGTCCTGACAGGCGAATACAACTGAATCTCGCCTATCAGGACGAGACACAAATCGCGCGGCCAGGGTAATTGATCCCTCTGCCGGTGTGAACTTAATCGCGTTAGAAAGCAGGTTGACCAGGGTGCGCAGCAGCTTATCGGCATCGGCCTGCAACGGGGGAATTTTCAGGCCGCTATCATTGATTAAATGTAGTCTTTTGGCCTGAGCTAAAGAGGTTACCTGACGCAGTGCGCGCTCTATCAAGTCTTCAATCTCCACGCTTTCACGCTCGATTTGCATTGAGCCATTCTCCATCTTTGAAATATCAAGCAGATCGTTAATCATACCCAGTAGAATTTGTCCGCCTTCGATGGAAATATTCATCAACTCAGCCTGGTCTTCGCTCAAATCGCCCAGCATCTCCATGGTTTCTATGCCGGACAAGAGCGAAGTCAGAGGCGTGCGCAAATCATGCACAATCATGTCTGTCAGGTCGTTTTTCAGGCGATTGAGCGTTTCAACCTCGCGCCTCCGTGTGATGTCTCGAAATACGCAGATCACACCTACCACTTCGCCCAAGTAATCCTTGACACAAACTGCGCTGATTTCGACCGGCGTCATCTTACCGCCCCGTGCCGTGACATCGCTTTCTCGCGAAACGGCGTGGTCGTTGTCCAAAGCTTGTTTGATGAGCTGCTCTGTGGTGCCGCCTAAAACTTCACCCAGCACCTCATCACATTGACGGCCTTTGAGTTCGGCTTCGGCAACTCCTAATAAAGTGCAGAGAAAGTGGTTGGCACTGCTGATACGGCCTATCGTGTCAACGATCAAAATGCCTTCGGTGAGGTTGGCTAACATGGTTTGCAGCTCCATGCCTTTGACGGTCGTGGCATACAACTCCTGATCAACCAGAGCGCAGACCTTGGAGAGAATCTCTTCGGGGCCAGGCGCTTCTCGTGTGATGGCTCCGGTTGCCGCTACGGTTTTACCATCCGTTACACGCGCGATGATACCCAACAGCTCTTCCGGCGCAATGCCTTTCAGCATGAAACCATCGGCCCCGGTATGCAGGCTCCAGAACTCAGCGCTGCGGCCTTCCGAAGCCGTATTGATAAGCACGGGAATGTGTGAAACCGTATCGTCCTGTTTGATGAGGCGGCAGACTTGATAGCCATTCATGCGCGGCATGAAAATGTCGAGTAGCACTACGTCGGGCATCTCACGATAAACAGCCTGCGCGGCTTCGATTCCATCGGCGGCGGTCACCACAACATAACCGGCGCGGCGCAGAATTGAGGAAAGCACCTTGGCAACAACGGGGCTGTCGTCGGCAATTAACACTTTCAAACCCTGCGGCACGGGGCTGGCGGGCACCCTCTGGGCAGGAACTTCTGCAACAGCTTCGTCTCGCGCAGGGCTGGGCGAACTAAAGGGTGTGACAGGCGGAGAAGAGTGGGGAATAGATTCAGGCATAATTCTAAGCTCCTGCATATTGGGGAGCAGCTTACGAAGTAGAGGTCAAACGGATAAGGGAGCGGGTCAGTTCATCAGGTGGCAGCACATAGTGCGCGGCACCGCGCAAAATGGCCTGGCGAGGCATTCCAAAGACGACGCACGAAGTTTCATCTTGCGCCAGCGTGGTGCCGCCAGCGCGCATGATAGATTCCAGTCCCGATGCACCATCGGCGCCCATGCCGGTCAGCAAAATGCCCAGCGCTGAATGGCCGTAGTGCCGCGCCACGGAATCGAAAGTCACCGTCACTGATGGCTTGTGGCCATCAACCGGCGGCGTATAGGCATAAATCAGCCGTCCCTGGCTATCAATTTCGAGATGTGTGCTCTCCTGTGGAAAGTAAATCGTGCCCGGCATAGCGACTTCGCCGTTCGAGGCGATTTTTACGCGCAGACGGCATTGCGCATCTAACCATTCAACCAGGCCGCTTAAAAAGCCTTGACTGATATGCTGCACGCATAGAATAGGGCAGGGGAAGTTAGCCGGCAGGGCACTAAAAATGGTTTGAAGCACCTGTGGGCCGCCTGTCGAAGCTCCTACCGCGACGATGCGAATCAGGCCTGCTTTGCAGGGTGGCAGAACGGGCAGCACATGATCGAGCGCAACAGGGGGAGCGGTGGGGCGCGTGACAACTGCGCCACTGGCAACGGCGTTGACACCGGAACGACGGTGCGTAATGACAATAACGCCGCTCAGTAATTTGATTTTTTGCACCAGTTCGGCAGCGGCTTGCTCGAAGGGGGTGGCCGCGTTGGGCTTGGCAAAGACATCTACCGCCCCTGCTGCCAGCAGGGGAAAGGCTTTGTGGCGCTCTGCGGGATCAATAGTTGAACTGATTACCAAAATCGGGCGCGGGAAAACGGCCATTGTTTCCTGAATCAGAGCCAACCCATCCATCTCCGGCATGTGATAATCGGTGCAGATGACATGGGGCTTTGTGCGCTCGAATACAGCCAGCGCTTCACGACCGTTACAAGCCGTTCCCACCACTTCGATGTCCGGTGAAGTCGCCAGCATTCGTTGCAGCATCACTAAGGCGAGTGGCGAATCATCCACCAGGAAAACGCGAATTGGGGTTTTGGCGAGGTTTTCAGGCTGAGCTGTTGGTGTTGTCAATGTTGTCAAACCAACCTCCGCACCGTGTCTACCAGAACTTTTTGTTCGAAAGTGCCTTTGGTGATGTAAGCGTTGGCGCCTACTTCCACTCCGCGCCGCTTATCGTCGTCGCTGGCTAAGGACGTGACGAGAATAATAGGCAGTTCGTTGTAGCGTGGGTTTTCGCGAATGCGCGCCGCTAAAGTCAGCCCATCCATATTAGGCATCTCCACATCGGAAACTACCGCGTCAAAGTCGCGCGCGGCCAGCTTCTGAAAAGCATCGGCGCCGTCAACAGCGGTCACGACATCGTAGCCGGCGCTTTCCAGAATGCGCTTCTCCTGCGTGCGTGTGGTAATGGAATCTTCGGCCAACAGAATCACTTTGCGTTGTGCATTTTCAGGCGGCGTGTCATTCAACTGCGCAGCCGGTGCATGATGCGACGGATTTCGCAGTGCCGCTTTGGCCAGGTCGTGAGCGTTGAGCACCATGCAAATTTCGCCAGCGCCTAAGATTGTCACGCCCGATACATTGCGCACCCGCTTTAAGAGGGCGCCCAGCGGTTTGAGCATCACTTCCTGCTCATCCACAAGTCCGTCAACCTGCACGCCAAAGCGCTCTTCGCCCACTTCCATCACTACATAAATTTCGGCGTCGTTTGGCGGGCCGGGCGGCAATTCCAACAACGACGAAAGGCGCACCAGTGGCAGGGCGCGTTCATCGAGCACAATAGTCTGGCGGCCTTCGATGCTGAAAATCTGGCTGCGCGTCACTCGCACAATGGTTTGCACCCATTCGACGGGAATCGCATACGGGCGTCCCGCGACCGTTACTAAGAGCACGCGCGTGGTAGCTAAGGTAGAGGGCAGGCGAATTGTAAATGTGGTGCCCTTACCGGGTTCCGATTGAACGCGAATGCTGCCCTTGAGCCGTTCGATGTTGATGCGCACCACGTCCATGCCAACTCCACGCCCTGATACATCAGTCACAAGAGTGCTGGTGGAAAAGCCGGGTGCGAAAATCAGCAGGTGCAACTGTTCGCGTGTCATCGCCGCCAGTTCATCTTCGCTGTGTAAGCGACGCTTGAGCGCGGTGTTTTTAATGGCCGCAATATCCAGCCCGCGCCCATCGTCCTTCAACTCAACCATGACGTTATTGGCGGTTTGATAAGCGCGCAGTCGAATCGAAGCCACCCGCGATTTACCAGTCTCTTCGCGCTCATGCGGCAATTCAATGCCGTGATCAATCGCGTTACGCAGCATGTGCATCAAAGGGTCTTTGAGTTCTTCCAGAATGCGCTTGTCGGCAGCGGTGTCGCCGCCTTCGATGGTGAAATAGATCTCTTTATTTAATTCCCGCGCCAGATCGCGCACCAGGCGCGGAAAGAGATTGAAAATCTGCGAAAGCGGCAACAAGCGCACGTTGCGAATGCCTTCTTCCAGTTCGTCAGCTACGAAGTTAAGGCGCGTCACATCTTGGTAGGTCGTCTGCTTGAACTGCTCCCAGAGCAGTTTCAGACGGTTCAGGCGCGTCTGCTCACGGCTATGAAAGGCCGCCAGACGCTTTGACAAATCGCCATTTGAACCCTCTGTTGCTTGCCAGAGCGAACGCTGCGCGGCCATGTCTTTGTTCCACTCTTCCCACAGCACTTCGATTTCTTCAAAAGCGGTCATGCCACGAATGACACGTGTGCTGGTAACGGTCAGTTCACTGGCCAGAGTCATCAGCGCGTCCAGTTTGGCTGGCGGCACACGCATAGTTTGAATCTTGAAGCTATCGCGCGGCGCATCATCGGCGAGTTCTATATCGGCAGCTTCAAGATCGGCGAGTTCGAGGGCGCTCTCCGGTGTTTCGCTTTCCGCTGAGGCAACCGGCGCGGCAACAAGGGATGCAATTTCAAGTTTTGCCAGTTCGCCGCCGTTTACTGTGTAATCAATGGGCGCTAAAGCCGTGCTGTCAAGTGCCGCACGTCCTTGCGGCATGACCAAAGGGACTTGCGAAGTGGCAGTTTCAAACGGCGCCGAAATTTCGGGCGTCAGTGGCAGAGTTGGAATTACTTCAACAGGTATGGCTTTGGGGACAGAAGAAGTCGTCGCCCTTTCGAGGGGCACTTCGCCGCTCAGTTGGGCTAAAACATGCGCCACATCAACATTGGCAGCCGTGCCGGAAACCGCTTCCTGCACCAGAGAACGCATGGCCGCCAGACCCACTGAAAAGCGGTCTATGTGCGATGAAGTGAGAGTGCCGCGCCCGCGCCGCACGCCGCCTAACTCATCTTCCATATGATGCGCGATGGTTTCTACACCCGATACGCCCAGCATCCTCGCCGTGCCTTTCAGACTGTGTGCGGCGCGAAAGACTTCTTCGAGTGTGGATTTATCGTTGGGGTTGGTTTCGAGACGCAGAAAACCGTCGTCGAGCATTTGCAGATGCTCTTCGCTTTCGGTTTGAAAAAGGTCGCGTAGCTCGTCGTCTTCGATCATCGGCGGGGAATGGCAAGTTCAGGATTGCCGCTTAAATCATCTCTTTGAGTTTCAGGGCGGTGATGCGCAGGTTCTCGACGCCGATTTTGGTTTGGCCGATGCCATCAGCAGTTTCGCGGGCGCCGGTGTTAAGAGAATCCATGGAAATCAGCACCTGCTTTACGGCAGTTACCTGTTGCGGCACGCTCAGCAGCGTTTGTTGTGCGGCGTCGCTGGCCTGGTTGCAGGATAGGCGCACATTGTCAAAGGCAAGCACGGTTTCTTCGGCGTAGCGAATGCTTTGGTCAACGGTTTTGGTGCCTTCTTCCGTAGCCATCACGGTTGAGTTCGTGGCCTTTTGAATTTCTTCAACCAATGCGTTGATGCGCTCGGCGGATTTTTTCGATTCATCGGCTAATTTGCGAATCTCGCTTGCCACAACCGTAAATCCTTTGCCGTGTTCTCCAGCGCGCGCGGCTTCTACCGCCGCGTTGAGGGCCAGCATATTCGTCTGGTTGGCAAGGTCGCTGACCAGACTGGTGATACTGCCGATCTGACTGGTCTGCTCACTGAGGGTCAGAATCTGATCGGCGATGACGGCGACTTTAGCTTTCAAACTAACCATGCCGTCACGTGTTTGCTGCACCGTCACGATGCCGTTTTGCGCCATTTGCGCTGCCTGACGAGCTGTATCGGCGGCAGTAGTTACCATCCCGGCAGTCTGGTTAAACGAGGCGTCCAGTTCATCCATCGTGGCTGTGGTTTCATGCACGGCGGCGCTTTGGTGCATGGCGGTGCGCTCGTGCTGTTCAATAGTAGAAGCGATTTCCGACGATGTGCTCGACAGGGCACCGGCGGTGTCAAGCAATGCCATGGCAATCGAGCGATTGAGGAAAACCCCAATGCCAATCAGAGCTGATACGATGATGGTGAATCCGATAAGTGCCATAACGCGCCGGCGACTGCGTATGGTATCAGTGACTTCCATCTCAATGCGTGTGTTACGCGTGTTCGACATCTTCACCACGTCATCAATGGCCGCGCGATGCAATTTATAATCGCTTTGCAGCGAACCGTAAATCAAAGTTTTAGCAGCAGCATAGTCACCTTTTTGCGCGCTGGGAATTAAGCGGTCACGAACCGTATTGAGAAAGCGCACAGCAGGCTCGTAAGACTGTTCAAGCATGGAAACGCGCAGGGCTTTGTCTTCCGCGCTATCATTTGGCAGCTCTTTGAGCCAGAATTCATGGCGGGCATTGTAATCGTTATGTAGTTGGCGGCTTTTGGTAACCAGAGTGCTCAATTCATCGCGATAATTTGGGTCAGAAATCTGGCGCGCCACTAAGAACGCCTCAATGATGTATGCAGGAGGTGGCAGAACATCGGCAATGAGGTCTTTTCCGTCCACAATCTGCTTGTAATACGGCCCATTGACCTTAACCGCTTCGTTCGTG
>DASWNL010000238.1:0-6643 GCA_036399215.1 Abditibacteriaceae bacterium | reverse complement strand
GATTTGCACTTTGCCGCGCCGCCAAAGAACATTTCGGCGTTGCGCCTGGAAGTTTTGCCTCATGAAAGTTTGCCTAACGGCGGGCCGGGTCTGGTCTTTTATGAAGGGCCAAAGGGCGATTTCTTCCTCAGCGAATTTCATATCATGGCCGATGGTGAACGCGTTAAAGTCAAACGTGCTACGCAATCGTTTCCCAAAGGCGACAGCGCGATGAAAACCCAGGACGGCGATATGTCCAGTGGCTGGTCAATCAACGGCGCACAAGGCCAGACCAACGCTGCCGTCTTTGAGTTTGAAAAACCGATAAGTGCCGATTCCCTTGATTTAAAGATGCTCTTTGAGCGCCACTTTTCCGCGCCGCTCGGCCATTTTCGCGTGTCGGTAACCGAAAAAGTAAACGCCGAAGCGCGCGGACATCAATCGGGTATCGAAGCGGTTTTAGCCAAAGCGCAAATTGAGCGCAGCGATGCTGAAAAAACACAAGTTTTTGAGCACTTTTTAGAAACCGCACCTGAGTTATCCGGCGCCATGGAAGAGATCAAGCGCCTTCGCCAGGCGCCGCGAGGCCAGAGCAGTTTAGTCATGCAAGAGCGGCCCGCAAATCATCCGCGCCCCACGTTTTTGCACCATCGCGGCGAATGGACGCAGCCACAAAACGAAGTCGCACCCGGCGTGCCCGCCTTCTTGCCAGCCTTGCCTCAAGAAGCAACTAAAAACCGCTTGAATTTTGCGCAATGGCTGTTTGCCGCAGACAATCCCCTTACGGCGCGCGTCACTGTAAACCGGCAGTGGCAAGCCTTTTTTGGACGCGGCTTAGTCAAAACGCTGGATGATTTTGGCTACCAAGGCGAAGTGCCTTCACATCCTGAACTGCTCGATTATTTAGCACTGCAATTTCAGCAGGGCACTTTGCCGCCTGTGAACGGCAAGCCCGCGCGGCCCTGGGATATGAAAGCGTTACATAAGTTGATTGTCACCAGCGCGACCTATCGGCAAAGCTCTCGTGTCACGCCTCAACTCATTGAAAAAGATGCGGAGAATGTTCTCTTAACACGAGGCCCGCGCTTTCGTCTCGAAGCCGAAATTATTCGCGATGCAGCTTTAAAAAGCTCCGCCTTGCTTTCAGCAAAAAGAGGCGGCCCTGGCGTTTATCCGCCGCAACCCGAAGGCGTAACCGAAGTGGCTTACGGCAACATGAAATGGCCGGTCAGCCAGGGGGAAGACCGTTATCGCCGCAGTCTTTACACCTATATCAAGCGCACAGCGCCTTTTGCCATGTTCAATTCATTCGATGCACCAACTGGCGAAAGCTGTCTCGCGCGCCGCGAAGTATCGAACACGCCTCTGCAAGCCTTGACTTTATTGAACGATGTGATGTTTCAGGAAGCCGCGCAAGCTTTGGGACGTTTAGCGGTTGCCGAAGCCAAAACGCCGGGCGAGCGCTCTACTTTTATATTCCGCCGTTGCCTGACGCGCCCGCCGCAAGAAGACGAATTGAAAAAACTGGTTGCTTTCGCCGACAGGCAAAAAGCGCGCGGCAGTGATGAGCAGAGCGTATGGGCAAGCGTAGCGCGCGCCATCATGAATGTGGATGAAACGATTACAAAGCCGTGAGCTAAACATGAATAACGAGAATCCAAAACTGGGCATCACGCGCCGTCATTTCTTTAAAGAATGCGGCATTGGCGTTGGCAAAATTGCGCTTGCGTCGCTATTAAACGATGCTTACACGTCTTCTGCAAAGGCACAGACCCCTTCTGCCCAGGGGGCACCCGCCCTTGCTAAGGGGGCTATAGGCGACGGCGCGCCAAATCCGTTCGCACCCAGAGCGCCGCATTTTGCGCCCAAAGCGAAAGCGGTCATTCATCTATTCATGGCTGGCGCGCCCTCGCAGTTGGAACTCTTCGATTACAAGCCGGAATTGATGAAGCTCGAAGGCAAGCCCTTGCCGCCTTCGGTTATTGGTGGGCAGCGTTACGCTTTTATCCGCCCCGATGCGGCGGTGTTAGGGCCGCGTTTTAAATTCGCCAAGCACGGCCAAAGCGGCGCCGAGATTTCCGAAATGCTGCCCCATTTGTCGAAAATTGTGGACGACATCACGATTATTCGCTCTTGCAAAACCGACCAGTTCAATCACGCGCCCGCGCAGCTTTTTTTCAATACCGGCTTCGGGCAGCCAGGCCGGCCTTCAATGGGTTCATGGGTGACTTATGGTTTGGGCAGCGAAGCCAAAGAGTTGCCGGCTTTCGTCGTGATGAGCACCGGCGCAGGTATTAGCGGCGGCGCGTCATGTTGGTCGAGCGGCTTCTTGCCAACGGTTTACAGTGGCACGCGCTTTCGCAACGGCAGCGACCCGATTCTCAATTCGGCGTTGCCACCCGGCGTTTCCAAAGAACAGCAACGCGACACCTTAGATTTAATCGGCGACTTGAACCGACACAATTTGCAACAAAGCGGCGACCCGGAAATCGCCACACGCATCGCGTCTTACGAAATGGCCTATCGCCTGCAAACTTCGGCTCCCGAACTGATGGATTTAAAAAGCGAATCGCCTGAAACCTTGGCCCTTTACGGCTGCAAGCCGGAGGAGCCTTCGTTTGCGAGGGCGTGTTTGTTAGCGCGTCGCATGGTAGAGCGCGGCGTGCGCTTTATCAATATCTATCAGGAAGGCTGGGACGCTCACTCCAACGTGGCCGGCAACGTCAAGGACAACTGCGAAAAGACCGACCAGGCCAGCGCCGCTTTGATTCTTGATTTAAAACGGCGCGGCTTACTGGATGAAACTTTAGTGGTTTGGGGCGGCGAATTTGGCCGCACGCCGATGGTGGAAAGCAGCGCCGTTTTAGGCCGCTCGATGGGGCGCGATCACCATCCACAAGCCTTTACCATGTGGATGGCCGGTGGCGGGATTAAAGCCGGCTTGAATTACGGCGCAACGGATGAATTGGGCTTTCACGTTGTCGAAAACGAAGTCCATGTCCATGACATTCAAGCCACCATCCTCAATCAATTAGGTCTTGACCACGAACGCCTCACTTATCACCACGCAGGCCGCAATTTTCGTTTGACCGATGTGCATGGTCATGTGGTTAAAAATATTCTGGCGTGATAATCTTGCCCCAGAACATTCATGTCCTTCCTGCGCCAAAAAAAAGCCGCTCCATCTCACCAATCATCAATACCAACCTGGAACGAGACTCCTTTAGCGCCTTTGTCGAAATCTCAAGCCGCGCCGCTCACTGATGCCGCGCGCGGCTTGTTGATTGGTTTAGGTTGCGGGCTGATTGTAGCGCTTTTAATGGCTCTGGGCGCGCTCAATGGCTTAGAGGGAAATGCGTTCAACGCCTTGTTTCGCGCGCGGGGCCAGCGTCCACCGCAAACTCGCATTTTGATGGTGCTGGTCACCAATGATACCTTAGTCCGCGCCGGACGTTCGCCCCTACCGCGCCGCGTTTATGCCGATGTCGTGCGCCGCTTGCACAAGGCGGGCGTGAAAACCATTGTTTTCAACTGGCTGATTGAATTTCCTTCCGGCACGCCTGATGATGCCGTTTTAGCGCGTGCCTTTCAAGAAGCCGGCAATGTGGTGCAGGCTGTGACTTTTGATGCCGGCTCATCCACACCAAAGAGTTCATTACCCGCGCGTTTTTCTCTCGATTGGCGTGGCAATCCAGGGCGCCACGCGCGCATGGTGGCTATGCCCCTGCCGGAACTTTTAGCCAGCGCGCCCGCTGTAGGCTATCTCAATTTTCATCTGGAGTCGTCCGGTGAGTGGCGGCGCATTCAGCATGTCATGGCACTGCGCAACAGGATGTATCCGTCGCTGGCTTTAGCCGGAGCCGCGCATTATCTCGATGCAAAACCCGGTGACATCCTCATTGAGCGGGGCCGGATTGTTTTGCGCGGCGGCGATGGCACTACGCGGAATATCCCAATCAATCGTGTGGGTGAAACCATGATCAACTGGGCCGGCAATACACGCTATCCATTCTTCTCGTTTAACGAACTCCAGGATGGGCGCATACCAGTTCCATTACTTAAAGACAGCATTGTTTTGATCGGCAGCATTCACGCCGGGGCGTTTACACCGATTAGCACTCCGTTTAGCCGGGACAATGAAGTGCAAACCGTTCTGCACCTGCAAGCCAACGCCATTGACGACATTATTAACAACCATCCGCTGCGCGAAGCGCCGCCTTATACGGCCATAGCTTTGTTAGGCGCACTGACTTTAATCGGCGGCGCTTTAATGGGGCCACGCGGCGCATTAGGCGCCTTAGCCTGGATGGCTTTTTTGTGTTCTTTGTTGATCATTGGAGCGTTTCTCGCTTTATCACGCGCCAACTTATACATTCCCATCGCCGCGCCACTGTTAGGCGGCGTTCTCACCTGCGCGGTTTGTGTCGGCTATCGCCAAATACAACAATCGCAGGAATTACGCATGGTGCGCGATCAGTTCGGTGCCTATGTGGGCGAAGAAGTATTGCGTCAACTGGGCAATAAACTGCCTGAACTGGGCGGTGAAACGCGCGATGTGGCCGTTTTATTTTGCGATATCCGCGACTTCACAACACTTTCGGAAAATCTGCGTGATGAGCCGGTCAAATTAGTCAGCCTGCTGAACGCCCACTTTGAGCCTCTGGTTGATTCCCTTAAAAGTCATGGCGCTTTCGTGGGCAACTATATGGGCGATTTGATCATCGCGATTTTTGGCGCCCCAGTTGAGAATAGCGCGCCCAATGTCAATGTCACTCGCTCTGTTCTGGCCGCTATAGATTTTGTTCACATCATCCGCGAACGCAATGCCAAATGGCACGCTGCGGGACTACCCATTATCGAAGTCGGCATCGGCATTCACACCGGTTTGGCTGTCGTAGGGCATGTCGGTTCCACGAAAGCCATCCAATATACGGCGGTCGGGGATACGGTCAATACGTGCAGCCGTGTCGAAAACTTAACCCGCAAATACAACACGCCGCTTTTAGTGACTGAAGAAGTCGTTAAGGCTTGCGCCAACCAGAAGGAAGTTGCCCATTTACAATGGGAATTTGTGGATGAGACGCTTGTTAAAGGACGCAGCACGCCGGTGCGCTTGTTTCGATGCAGCAATTTGCAAGAAATAGTTTAAAAATCTTGCGTTTGCCAGGTTGTCGGGCCGGGGGTTTCGCTGCTGGGAGGTTTGCTACCGGGAGGTTTGCTGCTGCCAGAGGAGTCTGAGTCTGTCCCTATCCCTGCCGCTTTTGGAACAGCAAACGAAGAGACATCCACAACTTTAGCGCTACCATCCAGGCGCAAAATAACGTCTTTGGCGCCCGCGCCGTTTTGTGGATTTTGATAAATCAGGGTCGGATTATCAACATCGGAAGTGGTCATGCGATGAAACATGCAGTGCGTGATAACGGTTTTCGGCGGCGCGAAGCGATTGGAAAGCGACATGCGCAACGGATTGGTAAGCGCGTCGTATTTCACGCCCGGCTTCACCATTAATTCAGCAGGATCGTTCTGGGCGGTATCCAGGCTGTGCGAATCACCCTGCGGCAGGTAACCCAAATAGTTCCAGACGGGAACCAGTGTCGTTTCATAGGATGAAGTAGGTAAATTCCACTCAATGTCATCATCGGGGCATTTGATAACTTCAATATCGCGAATGTAGCCTGTCGTGCCGGCTACGGTTTCCGGCTCGTTAATATTTACCGGTTTTCTCGAAGTGTCGCTGCCACTACCACCATGCTTGAAAGTATCCAGCCGAGGGCCGGTCGCAACCACAATTTGTGAGGCTGGCGGCAACAGCAGTGCCAGGGATGCCGGATGGCGCTGCTGATCGCGGTAATACTGCTGCGTCGCTACGCCAATCTGCTTGAGATTGGTCATGCAAGTCGTCTGGTAGCCGCTTTCGCGCACGCGTCCAAAAGTTGGAAAAAGAACCGCAGCCAACACTGCTAAAACGGCCAGCGTCACCAAAATCTCCGTCAAGGTAAAGCCGGCTTTCTGCTCTCGTTTCATTGTTATTTCACCGCCTACGCGTTTGCATGGCCTTTGCCATACGAACAGCCACAGTATAATGCCCCGATTCACTAAAAGGCAAACATCTTAATTCCATCAGATATTAAAGCTGCCACCACTACTACTTTGACTGGGGAAAAACGGTTTCATCAAGCCGGCAAACGCGGCCAAGTTGCGGGTTTGAATGAGCAGTTCGCCCGGCCCCATAAAATCAGCCACGATACCTTCGCCTGATGTCAGCGTGCGGAAAAAACCTTGCGCGGCCTGGCGCAATTGATATTGCATGGTGCCTTCCCAGGCCACTAAATGGCCGGTATCTACCACGTAACGCTCACCCGGCGCTAATCTTTTGCGATAGATCGCACCAAAACTGGAAACCATAAGCAATCCGGTGCCGGATACCTGCAAAACAAACAACCCTTCGCCGCCGAAAAACGATTTAGCTCCGCCCCAACGCGTGTCAACTTGCAAACTGACATCACCCGCTAAGTAGCTGCTCGATTGCACGAAAAACGCTTGATTGCGCATTTCGATAGCGGCAATATCGCCCGGCGCGCCCGGTGCGAGCGTTAATTCTCCCGGCGCACCCTGCGCCGTAAAGGTCGAAACAAAAGCGCTTTCGCCGCCTACGGCGCGTTTT
>DASWNL010000237.1:0-8276 GCA_036399215.1 Abditibacteriaceae bacterium | reverse complement strand
CACAAAAGGCTAAAGCAAAAAGCAAAAGGTGTTTCATTTCTTGTCTTGCACCTTTTCCAACAGTTGAGAAAGCGTGATTGGCTTGGCTTCAGGCAAGTGGGCTTTGTTCTTTTCGATGTAGGCTTTCGCGGCGTCTTCGCTCGTAAAAGCGCGATACATTACATGGCAAACTTTATGATCGCCCTTTTGGGGTATTGGATGCGTGACAAAACGCGCGTTGTCCGTCGAAGCCGTCCATTTTCCACCCGTGCGATCCAACTTCACCGGTTCGCCCTTCTTTTCACTGGGCGCCAAAATGACAAGGTCGCCTTTATATTCGGACTGAGCTTCTGATAGCGCGCAGAACACACATTTATATTCGATGCGCTTGCGACCTATCTTCAACACGGTTTCATTGTCTTGATCCTTGGTGTCCTGTGCAATTGTCTGAGCGCAACGCGGGCAAGGTGCTTCGTGCGCCACAACTTGCGGTGTTGCAATGAAATTAAAGGCGATTAACAGCGTGCCCAGGGCAGCGGCGGCGCGGCGTGATGTTCGATTGGTTTTCATATGACTTTTTTCCCATCTCCATAGTCAGGAGTATTATACCCCTACCCCGTATCTACGAACAAGGCGGGATAAAGGTTCCGGCGCAAAAATTATTCGCGCCGGAAGGAGACGTTATTGTTCAGCAGAAAGTTTTAGTGTGCAACCGGGATTGCCTGTATTAGAGACGAAGTAGACAAATAAATCAAAACCGCACTGCCAACAAGGCCAATAAGCGCACTACAAGCCGTCACCCAGTCGGACTGCGGCGTATGAGTGGCCGTAATGGCACGCCAAGCGAATTATTAAACAGATTGAGGAACCGGATTAGCGGCTTGTGATTCCTCTTCCTTAGCAATGTCAATGGCGTTGGCGTGGCGCATTAAGCGCGCATAGCGACGCAGCGCGGCATCGGCAATCGTGTCGTCATCTCTGTCTTCTTCCGTTTCAATGGCCGCTGGTTGGGTTTGAATGGCATGAATCGCCGCAATGTCGAATTTCGGCTTGCGGTCGAAGGTGTAGAAGCCGTTTTCTTCTGGAAATATATCCGTCAATTGCGTGTAGCAGTAAGCGAACATATATGGATTTCCCAATAGCAGGTCGCACTGCGCTTTGAAACGCGCTAGCAAATCGTCTTCGGAAACCGGATCGCTGCCATAGCCCCATGAACCTTTGCGGTCGGCCTGGTTTTCGTAGGCACTTTTCACCTGCGTGTCGGGATTCCACTTGAAGCCGCCGAACTCCGAAATGAAAAACGGTTGCCCGCGCCAGGGCAGCGACCACACATTGACCTGCGTTAATTTGTCGCCGGTGGTGTGATTGTAGTCCAACGGGTTCGTCCACACCTGGCCTTCATTCATATGAGCGTAACGTTCTGCAAAGCGCTCCATGCCGATTTGGAAATCCGGCTCATAAACATAGTCGTGGCTATCGAAAACATCGCTTTCGACGATGCGGTGACTATAACCTGAAGCATCCAAAACCGGGCGGGTGCTGTCCATCGCTTTGCAGGCTAAAAACATGGCGCGCGTGGCGTCATCAAGTTCGGTGATTTTGTCGTGTAAGATTTGCGCGGTTTCATTCAACGGGCACCAACCGATAATGGCGGGATGCGAATAATCGCGCTCCAGAACTTCCAGCCATTGCGCGGCGTAAGTAGTGCCGGTGCGCCAGTGATCGCTCATCGGGCCATGATTATTGCTGCCCCAATCGCCAAATTCGCCCCACACCATATAACCCATGCGGTCGGCATGAAATAGAAAGCGCTCTTCAAAGACTTTTTGATGCAGGCGCGCCCCATTGAAACCGGCATCTAATGAGAGTTGAATGTCTTGGACAAGGGCTGCATCGCTGGGTGCAGTCATCACGCCGTCAGGATAATAACCTTGATCGAGAACCAAACGCTGAAACACCGATTGGCCATTGATTTTAATTTTCAGCCCATCCAAAGCGACGCTGCGTAAGCCGCCATAAGTGGTGGCGCTATCTACAACCTCACCTTCAGCGTTCAGCAATTCCAGTTCAATGCCATAAAGATTGCCTTCGCCGGGTGCCCATAAGCGAATGGCATCATCGGGGACGGATAAATCTACACGCAAGCCCATGCTTAAATCGGCGCGTGTTTGGGCTTGCGACAAAACTTCACCAACGGGTTTGCCTTGCTCATCTATGCCGGTGCGCAAGCGGGCGCGCAACTGATAACCGGAGCGGTTCTGAGAAATCGGCACTTCAAGGCGAAAGAATCCATTAGCGACATCAGGCGTAACACGAGGTCGCTTCATGTGCACACGGGGCAGGGCTTCGAGCCATACGCTTTGCCAGATGCCTGTTGTGCGCGTATAAAAACACGAATACGGCGCAAAAGCCAGCGACTGCTTACCACGCGGCTTCGGTTCGCGTCCATCATCGCGAGCACGCACCACAATCGTAATGCTTTGCCCGGCTTTTGCCACGCCGCGCAGTGGACAAGAAAAGGGCGTGAAGCCGCCGCGATGGCGTCCGACTTCGGTGCCGTTGACCCAGACTGTTGCATCATAATCAACTGCGCCAAAGTGCAAAACCGCATCGCGTCCTTGCCAATTGGCGGGAATCGTCACCTGGCGGCGATACCAGACGCAGGGATGGAAATCGGGGTCGCCAATACCGCTGAGCGGGCTTTCAGGACAAAACGGCACAATGATGCGCTCTTTGAGTGGACGTGCCAATAAATCGCGCGAGTGACCGCTATCGCCGGGGTCGCGCTCGAACTCCCATTCACCATTCAGACAAAGCCAATCGTTTCGCTGCCACTGTGGGCGCGGATATTCGGGTCGGGGCACAGTAATTTCTTCTTTCATCAATAGTTCCTGTCTCAATTTGCTTGCACTTGTTCTCTGGCATGTTGCAGAGAGGTTTAAATGTATTTGTTGTAACCCAGAGCCGGACGCAGGTCAATCGCTTCATCCGGTGAGGGCCACGCCATATCATAACCGGCAGGCGGTTTATAATCGAAAGGAGTTTCATCTTCTGCGAAAGGCGCAGATTTTCGTTGGTCAACGGCACGCATTAATAAGCGAATGCGGTCTTCGATAAAGTTGTTACGCAAGGGATGCGCCGGGCGCGGGCCGTTTTGCTTTTGCATCGCGGCGATGGATTGAAATTCATAATACAAAGTGCGCCGCAAGGCGCCGCCATTACTACGCGGCGAGCCGTGAATCAGACGCACATTATGCAGCAGCACATCGCCAGCTTTGACTGGAAGCGGAATCATTCCTTTGAAGTTCAAGCCGCGAAACACTTCATTCTTTGGCAACTGATGCACCATCTTATGCGTGCCGGGCGCGACCCACAAACAGCCGTTCTCCAGAGATGAATCATCTAAGTAATAATCCACATTGAAAATCAAGGGCGAAAGGCGCTCATCATAAGGGTCGCAATCGGCATGAATGGTGACTTCGCGCCCATTTCCGGCCATTTTGAAAACTAAGGCTTCAGCGGCGCAAAGGAAGTCATCACCCAACAAGTGCTGCACAATCTGCAAAATAAAAGGCTGGCCGAGCAGCGTTATAAATGAGCCTCGTTGCGCTTTGGGAAAAACGTATTGCACGCGATGAAAAACATTTTCGCCGCTATCGGGCAAAACATCGTGAAAATAATCGGATGAATCTTCGGCCTTGTCCCAACCGCCTTCGATGATCTGCAAACTATCGGCACGCAGGACTTCCAATTCCTGCGCTGAAATAACGCCGGGCAAATGCACGAAGCCGTCACGGTTGAAAGAGGTAGTGATATTTTCAAGTTCGGACAATCCCATTTCTCTTGTAACCGGCGCTTCCGTCAACGATGGCAACATGCCTTTCCTTTGCTTTTAAGTTGAGTAAAGGTTAAATGGATGAGGCGCAAAATTCCACTTTTAAATTCTGCGCCGCGAACTTTCGATATTTCTCCGCACTCCAAAGCGACATGAAAACCTGGGCCATCACTTTTGTTGTTTTAGGCTGGCTATCGCAGGCCACCTCTGGCTTTTGCTGCTTGAATGGTAAAAACGAGTCGCCGCCACCGCCTCAAAGTGAAGACATCGTAAAGACCTTGACGCAGCGAGTTGATCGTGCTCACTGGGAAAAGATGATGCAGTATTTAACCGAGACACCGCCCGCGCCCTCGGATTGGATTGCTTTAAATGAAAAGGCAGTCGTCCTGGTGCATTTGGGCCATCATCAACAAGCATTCCAAATTTTGCAGAACGTCGAAAAGCGCCATCCCGGACATTACCGCACCGCCGCCAACCTGGGCACCGCTTATGAATTGCTCGGCAAAAATGAAGAAGCACTGCGCTGGATAAAAGAAGGCATCAAACGCAACCCCAAATCACATCAGGGCAGCGAATGGTTGCATGTTCGCATTCTCGAAGCCAAAATCGCTCTGCAAAAAGATAAGGATTGGCTAAAGACCCATTCGGTGACCGGCCTGGAATTCGGCACCGCAGATTCGCCCGATTTTCCCAGCAGTTATCCGCGCGGTAATCAAGGGCAAGTTTTGGAGGCCGGTCACGTCGAATCGGCTTTAAAATATCAATTGCATGAACGCCTTGAATTCATCGCGCCGCCCGAAGAGGTCGTCAGCGATTTGCTTTTCGATTTAGCGAATTTGCACGCTTTGTTCCATGACCCTCAGGCGGCGCGGCCCGTTTATGAAATGGCCTGGAAATACGGCCCGGCAAGGCCCGAACTGGTAAAAAGCCGTCTCGAATCCGCCGGAGGCACCGCAGGTTTGCCATTGTGGATAAAACTTCTCTTCGTCGGCGGCGCTTCGGCGCTGTTGGTAATGGGTTTAAGCCGCTCAAAAAAAGCGCGCTAAAACAATAATTATTAAGGCTCAACTGCGCGGCGCGGTATAAGTGGCTTGCAGCCAATAAGCCGGTTTGGGGTTAGAAGTCGGCGTGTTAAAGGAGCGAATGCGGTAAGTATGCCAGCCGGTGGTTTTTACTGTTGTTACCAGAGGCTGCGCTTCCGGCGTGCTTTTATAATAAACGCGATGCCACAGTTTGGTGCCATTGGGCGCATAGGCTTGCAGGTAGATGCCCGTTCCGTTCGACCAACCAGTTTTATCCCAATACATGGCGGTTTTAAGAGCAGTGCCGGCTGCGGCATAAACGCGCCCTACAGTTACGGTTTCCTTGTTATCCGCCGGTTTAATATCGAGGTCACTGGCACCGGCGAACTCCTGGGTGACGCTGTAAGTCGGTGGTGAAAAGCTGCCGCCCTGCCCGTCACGTGAATAACAAACGTAACCTGTGCCGCCATTATTCGGCGGGATGCCGATAGTGACGTTGCCGTTGTTATCCGTCCACACATCGCCAGAGCGTCCTGCATAATCATGCAGTTTCACATTCGCGCCAAAGCCGGTGGCTACAGTGATGGTTTGCCACGAACTGCCGTTATCATTGAGGCCCACTAACAAACGTGGCCCGCCGGTGCGTTCATAGGCGAAAACGTCCCCGCTTTTATAGCGCTGAACCGTATCACCGCCGGCTAACTTCTCATGAATCCAAATTAAATTATCCAACGGTGCTTTGAGGCCATAAGAGCCGGAATCGGTGCTGTAATCCTTGTAATACACGCAAGGATATCCTTCGGACGTAAGAATATAAGCATAAGCCAACAGCTTATTTTGCGTAATCGGATGCGAGCGGTCGGTATCATGGTTTTCGACAAAGGTAACCGCATGACTCGGATCGCGTCCGGCCAGTCCGGCATGGTCAAGCGTTGACATGTCAAAGAAACCGCCGCCATCGCACATCTCTTTCAGTTTGAAATAAAGAGGAAAATCAAAAAGGCTGGCTTTGCCTTGCATGTTGGTGCCAATCCAGTAGGACAGCGCATCCATATTGCCGTCGAAGTATTCGCCGACGGCGAATTTGCCGTTCATCTTGCCGTGACTCATGAACTCGCGCAGCCACTGCGCCGAAATGCCCTTGACGTTATCCAGGCGAAAGCCTTGAATATCCAAGGCCTTGATTAACCACTCGCCCGCATCGCGCAGGCCGAAATAACAGTAGCCGCCACTGCCGTTAACCGGCGCCAGGTCGCGGCCAAATTGATAGGTATCATCGGGCACATGCGGGTCTTGCGGCACGTTGGGGTGAAAATCCAATGGCCCTTTTTGAAAGCGCCCACTATTGGGCACGCCATAAGCATTGACGTAACGAAAATTATAGTTGCCGTCATCGCCGTTGCGATGGTTATGCACAAGGTCTACATAAACCTGCAAGCCATTGGCGCGCATCATGGCAATACATTTTTGCAACTGTTCGCGCGTGCCGTAGCGAGTGGGAATGGTGCCCATCTGGTCTTTGGAACCCAGGTCGTAATCATCGAAGGTGTCATAGCCAACGGAATAGCCACCGCCCGCGCCTTTATGAACCGGCGGCAGCCAGACAGCGGTAAAACCGGCCTGGCGTAGCATGGCGGCCTGCCCGCCCATTTTATCCCACCACCAGGGCGAACCACTAGTGCCGGCGCCGGGCGAGGGCACATCCCAGTAAAAGCCTTGCAACATCACACCAGCACGCACAGGAAGCGCGAAAGACAGAAACAGCGCGCAGGAAAGCAACAGCCGGGCCAGCCGGTTTTGGAAAAATGGTTTCATAATTGGCACCTTAACAGCATTCACTGTTAGAATTTAATAGCGATTCCACCAGTTGGCAAATCGCGCCGCATCAAACCCGAATTCAGTAGGCCCCTTGGAGTTGTCTCATGAAGCAGCTACGTTTCTTTTCGTGTGTCCCTGCCTTAGCTTTAGTTTTTTTGCTCGCTAACCTTGAAATGCGTCCGGCACATGCGGTCGCCAACTTTGTTTTTCACGAGCAAAGCCGCAACTATGTGGCAACGCCAACGTGTCCTGATGGCGGGACGGATACGGATGCCGGACGGTATGTGGAAAATGCAGATCGCAGCCCGGCCAGCGGCTTTCAGGTTTTCGCGCCAGAAAGTTACAGCCTGAAAGGGAAGATTGAGTTTCAATTTTTCACCGACCAAATTCGCGTTTATTACACGACGGATGGCTCGAATCCGGCTGGCTCTTTTGGTGTGGGCAGCGGCACTACACAAGTCGTCACGGCCAGCTATGCCGGAACTTTCAGTTCCCAAACGCAAAGCTGCGGCATCGTGGATGTCATCGCCGCAGAGATTCCACCGCAACCGGCGGGCAGAACCGTGAAATATATCATCGGCGCCTGGCATTCCGGTGGCGGCAATGAAATTTTTGCTAACAGCGGCGATTGCTCTGGTTGCACGCCTTGCAGCAATAGCTCCACAGGCTGCGCTACAGTCTTTCAATATGGAAGCATTGCAGCTACATTGACCGTTAATTCTTTAGCTGATCCAGGCGACGGTGCTTGCGACCCGGTTGGCACCGGCGATGGCTGCACCCTGCGCGATGCCATTCAAGTCGCTAACAATATCCCCGGCGCCAGTTCCATAAATTTCAGCCCCGGTCTAAACGGCACCATTGAACTGGGCGAAGTGTTGCCTTACCTCATAATGGACATTTCCATTCAAGGCCCCGGCGCCAATATTATTAAGGTGCAACGCGCAACCAGCGCTGCGGATTTTCGCCTTTTCACCTATTCCAATTTCACAACCGAAGGCCCTGTCGCCACCATTAGCGGCCTGACTTTAGCTAACGGCAAAGCATCAGGCACGTTTCCCGATAACGCCGGTGGCGCGATTTATAACGATCATGGCACGGTTACATTAAAGGCTTGCCAGCTTTCCGGCAATGCGGCAGACCTCGGCGGCGCTATTTACAACAATGGCACCGGCAGCGGCGCGGCTTCGCTGATTATTGACGACTGCACACTTAACAACAACAATAGCACCAATGTCGGCGGCGCCATTCTCAACGATGGACTGAATGGCGGCACGGCAAATCTAACTCTCTTTAACTCTAGTCTGTCGCAAAACTCTTCTGGTTCGTCCAACGGCGGCGCTATCTATAGCAGCGGTAACGCAGGCACGGCCAACGCCAATGTGCAGCACTGCACTTTCAGCGACAACACGGCAAGCGCTGGCGGCGCGATTTACAACGACGGCACCAACAGTGGCACTGCAACGCTGACAATTGCCAACACCTTGTTCAAAAGTGGCGCGACAGGCGGCACATTGCATAATGGCAGTGGCAGCGTGACTTCCAGCGGCTACAACCTGAGTAGCGATGGGGCCAATGGCTTGTTGAATCATACGAATGACATCATCAATACCGATCCGTTGATC
>DASWNL010000236.1:0-1637 GCA_036399215.1 Abditibacteriaceae bacterium | reverse complement strand
AGGAATCTCGCCGTTAGTTGAAATAAATTTGCGGCAAGATTCCTCGACTTCATCCTTCGTCCTGCCCAGAGGACGCCCGGCTCAGGACTTCCGCTCGGAATGACAATACTAAACGCAAAAAATACATTTATCACACCCTTTATCACACTTTCATCGCAGCAAGGAACATTATGCGTCCTCCCATCGAAGCCCAGGATTTCTCTTCTTCACCTGAAGCCCATCCCTCTGAAAACCAAGACGCCGTTATGTCCGATGTGGCATTAGCGGCGGCGCGGCGGGCGCGTTTGACGCGTCAGCGCGAACAGCAGCAAGAAAAGCGGCAGCGTTTAGCACGCCGTCGCTGGCAAGAAAAAGCGCGTCATGGCGGACGCTTGCATAGTTGGGCCGACTTATCGGATGATGAGCGCGAAGCCTTAGTCATTCAACGTGAACAAGCGGCACAAGAGCGCGAGGCGGCGCGTGCTGCGCGTGAGGCCGAAAAGCTGCGGCGCTGTCCACCCGCGCACTGGGGACTGACAGCGGTTACTTTGATTCTGACTTTGCTTTCCATTCCCCTGATTTATTCGGCCTCAGCAGCGATGGCCTTAGAACAAGGTCATAGCGTAGATTTTTACTTTATCCGGCAGTTGGTTTATGTTTCGGTTGGGCTTGGGGCACTGTTTGTCGCTTCACTGATTCATCCTGCGAAGCTGCCACGTCTCGTGAAATGGTTATATGGCGCTGCCTTTATTGGTTTGGTGCTCATCAAATTTTCGCCGCTGGGCAAAGCCGATGAACAAGGCATCGAACGCTGGCTGAAACTGGGGCCGGCGGGCACTTTCCAGGTATCGGAATTGGCTAAAATTGCCCTAATCGGCGTTGTTGCACTTTATTGGAGCAAATTATCATTGCGTGAGCGACGTGATCTGAGTCCGTGGCTTATCGGCTGGCTGCTGGCGGTGCCTTTGATGGGCCTGGTCTTTTTGCAGCCGCACCTGTCGGCGGCTATGATGCTGTTTATCCTGCCGTGTGGCATCGCCTTTTTCGCAGGAGCACCCTGGCAGCGCATGGCCCAGGTTGGTGGCGTTATGGCAGCGTTCGCGGCTTTGGTTGTTGTGTTGTGTGTCATGGGCAAGTGCCCCGGACTAAAAGAGTATCAGCAAGAACGCATTCGCGCCTTTGTGGTGCGTCATTCGGAAACAGATGCTGCTCAGAAAAAGCAGTTGCAAGATGCCAATTATCAGGCCGAGCAGGGTATGAACGCCTTGCGGCGCGGCGGTTTAATCGGCGCCGGGCCAGGGGCTTCGTTTTACAAGCATGGACATACGCCTGAGCCATACACCGATTTTATTCTGGCAATTATCGGCGAAGAATGGGGTCTGGTTGGCACTCTGGCGCTGTTAACGGCATTTGGCGCGCTGATTTTCTTTTGCTTTCAAATCGGGCATAATGCCTCAAATTCTTTTGAATCGCTTTTCTGCGCCGGAGTTGGTTCACTTCTGGCGATTCAAGTTGTGGCAAATACGGGCGTAGTAGCGGGCCTTTTACCAGTAACGGGTGTGGTTTTACCCCTTGTCTCTTTTGGCGGCAGTGGCTTGATTGTGATGCTTTTTGCCATTGGCATAGTGCTTGGCATCTCGCGGCGGCAATGTGATTTG
>DASWNL010000235.1:0-9633 GCA_036399215.1 Abditibacteriaceae bacterium | reverse complement strand
AGGAATCTTGCTGTTGAAAGATTCCTCTACTGCGTAGGCTCGCAAAACTCGCCTACTTCGCTCGGAATGACAACCCTCATTCATAATTTTTCAAACAAAATCCAATATCTTAAAGCACCCATTCAACACCTTTTCACTATCAGCACCCAACCACTTCTCTAAAATCGTCGCATAAACCTGGCGGAAATCCACAGTCGGTTTTAAAGCGCCATTGTCTAAATCGTTCAAAGCAGGATAAGAGCCGTAAACGCCGCCGCGCACGCCCTCGCCGATAGCAAACAGGCAATTGGCCGCGCCGTGATCGGTGCCGCCCATACTGTTTTCAGGCACGCTGCGTCCGAATTCAGAAACCGTCAACGTCAGCACATCCTTCCCTTTGCCCTGCTCTTTTAAATCTTGCTGAAACGCTGCTAAGGCACCTGATAACGTTGACAATATGTTCGCGTGAGCCGCAGTTTGATTTTGGTGCGTATCAAAACCACTTAAACGAACATAAAAGACGCGCGCTTTGCTATCGTCCGCTATCAGGCGCGCGATAGTTTGTAGATTTTGTGCCAGTTCCGTTTGCGGATAAGGGGCAACGTGAGGCGCCTGAACATCAGCAAAAATAAATTCCGCCGGCTCTACGAAACTGTGATTTTGATATAAAGCCTGCAAAATTGGCAAAGATTCATTGCTTTGGCTGGCGGGCAAGAGAGAAACCAGTTGGTTAGACGAGGCCAGAGCCAATGGCAATCGATTGCCGATTACAACACCAATATCATCACCTATAATGATCAAATAACGTCCCAGCCAGCCGCTTTGTGGTTGCTCGCCCGCGTTTACTTCGCCGCTATGCCAGACATCCATCGCTTCAAAATGGCTGCGAGAAGAATCTTCGTAGCCCACGCCATTGATAATCGCCAGATGGCCTTCTTGATACAACTCCGCCAGCTCGCGCAAGGCTGGATGTAAGGCAAATTCTTCTGTAATTGGCAAGAGCTTTTGCGTTGGGATGGCGATGTGAGGCCGCGCCCGATAATATGCCTCATCTTTAAAAGGCACAACGGTATTCAAGCCGTCATTGCCGCCCGCCAGTTCGATGACGACCAAAATTTTAGGCGTCGGATTTCTTGCTATTGCCCATTGCGGCGCGGCCAAACCCAGTGCGGCAGTTCCTAAACTCCCACCAATAAATTCGCGGCGCGTAAAGTGTGAAGACATATTTGCTCGTTGCCTTGCCGCACAGTTTAAACTGAAAGCATCCATGCTTCTGGAGCCTTCTATGTCCGAACTGAAAACTGCAACCACACGCCGCCATTTCCTGAAAGGCGCAGCCACGATATTGGCGACGCCTTATATCATTACTTCCAATGCTCTGGGGCAAAACGGCATTCCCCCGGCCAGCGAACGCTTAACAACGGGGCATATTGGTATTGGCGGTATGGGCGGCGGACATTACGGCGGCGCTTTAGGTGATAAAAGGTTGCAAGTTTTAGGCGCCTGTGATGCGAGGGGCGACCGCCTTGAAGAAGCTCTTGCCAAAGCGCGCCAAACCTACGGCAACGATGACACCAAAGGCTATCAAGATTACCGCGAGCTATTGGCGCGCCCCGATATTGATGCGGTTTTCATTGCCACGCCGGATCACTGGCATACGCTTATCGCCTGCGAAGCCGCAGCAGCGGGCAAAGATATTTATTGCGAAAAACCGCTGACCCTGACCATCCGCGAAGCACAGATTTTGCGCGAAACTGTGCGGCGTTACGGCACGGTTTTCCAAACCGGCAGCCAACAACGCAGCGAAGGGCGCTTTCGTTATGCCTGCGAACTGGTGCGTAACGGGCGCATCGGGCAGTTGCAAACAATTCATGTCGGCGTAGGTGGGCCATCGGATGAACGCTGGACGCCGCCACAGCCGATTCCAGCCAATGTGAACTGGGAAATGTGGCTTGGCCCGGCGCCGTGGAAGCCTTACGCCGAAGATCGCATCAATAACTGGCGCGCTTATCGAGACTACTCCGGCGGGCAGATGACAGACTGGGGCGCGCATCACTTTGATATTGCCCAGTGGGGCATGGGCATGGATGGCAGCGGCCCCAATGAAATTATTCCAGCTAACCGCGAAGCCAAAACTCCACTGACATATAAATACGTGAATGGTGTGACGGTTTATCATGGGGATGCCAATGGCGTAAAATTTACCGGCACCGAAGGCGTTATCGAAGTCAATCGCGGCTACTTGAAATCGTGGCCGGATTCCCTCATCAAACAACCAATCGGCACCAGCGAGATTCGCCTTTATGAAAGCAACAATCACCGCGATGATTGGCTGCGTTGCATCAAAACGCGCCGCCGCCCGATTTGCGATGTCGCCATCGGCGCCAGTTCCATCATTATGTGCCACCTGGGCAACATCGCAACGTGGGTAAATCGCCCGCTGAAATGGAATCCGCAAACTGAAGAAATCATCGGCGACCCCGAAGCCGCACGTTGGCTGCACCGCCCCTATCGCGCACCGTGGAGTTTGTAATTGTCGAAGCCACCCCTTGCCTTAGCACGCGGTTTCAGCTATCTTTTTTCTTTGCGTTTGATGGATAAAACGCAAAAGTTCACGGCGGGTATAGCTCAGTTGGTTAGAGCGCCAGATTGTGACTCTGGAGGTCATGGGTTCAAGTCCCATTATTCGCCCCATACAAAAGAAAAGCCCGCTGCGATATTTCATCGCAGCGGGCTTTTCTTTTTATATCTTCATCAATTCGCCATCAATCTGTCCGCGCGGCGACAGCGGCTCCGGCTCCGCCGGTTTTTTCTTTGATGAGGGCGATGGCTTTTTGCAACTGTTCGCCTCGTCCGCTGGCGTCATCTTCGGCAGAGGCTTTAACGGTTACATCGGGCACGATGCCTTTTTCGCTGATGTCGCGCTTGGAGGGCGTCAGATATTTCGCGGTTGTAATGACTAAGGCGCCGCCATTTTTCAGGTCAACCAAAACCTGCACGCTGGCTTTGCCGTATGAATGTTCGCCGACAACAGTTGCCAGACCCTTGTCTTTTAAGGCGCCCGCCACGATTTCCGAAGCTGAAGCGCTGTAATTGTTGATAAGAATCACAATCGGCATCTTCAAGTTCAAGAAGCGCTTGCTTTCCGCATCCAGCGAACGCTCCTGACCAGTGCGCTCTTTGGTGTAAACAACAGGGCCGCTTTTCACGAAGCGGCTGCTAATGTCAACAGCTACATCCAGGAGGCCACCGGGATTGTTGCGCATGTCGAAGACGATGCCTTTAGCCGGGCCTTTACCGTCCGGGCCTTTTTGCGCGTCTTGCAAGGCTTTGGTCATTTCGCCGTCGCTTTTCTTATTGAATTCGTCCAAACGAATCCAGGCAATGCGTTCGGGCAGCCATTCCAGCTTTACCGGATGCACTTCGATAATATCGCGCACCAGACTAATTTCAATGACTTTCCAGGCGTTTTCCGGCTTGGGATTCTTTTCCGCGGTGCGGCGCTCAATTTTTAATTTCACCGGAGTGCCACGCTCGCCTTTAATAAAGGCAACTGTGGCGTCCACGCTCATTTCAGCAGTGCTTTTGCCGTTGATTTCCAGAATTACGTCGTTTTTCTGCAAATTGGCTTTGGCCGCGGGGCCGCCTTCAATGGGTTCAACGATATAAGGGCGAGTAGCGCCGTAGGGTTTGGAAGCCGGGCTGCCGTAGTAATCGTCTTTAATGTCAATGCGTGCGCCGATGCCGGTAAATTCGGCGTTGGTGTCTTCGTTGAATTTGGCGTATTCTTCGGGCGTCATGAAGCGCGTAAAGCGATCATCAAGCGAACGCAACATGCCGCGCACGGCGCCATAGGTTAATTGCGTCTCGTTAATTTCGGTCTTGACGTAATTTTCCTTGATGGCGCGGCGCACTTCTTCAAAAGTTTCATAAGGGCGCAAATCGGGCTTATAAGTTTTGCCTGCCGCCTGCGCTTGCGTGCCGGCAAAACGGCCTACGGCATCCAGCGATGCGGTTTTCAAATGAGGCAAAAGCCCATCGGCGGGGCCACCGCGATCACGAAACTGGTAGCCGGCGCCAAAGGAAAGACCAAGGGCGAAGATGACCATGAGGGTCAAGCCGATTCCACCGTTATTTTTGGCGTGGGAAGGGAAATCGGGACGGGAATTCTGAGAAGATTGATTCATGCCTGCTCCTGCAAATATCTCACAATCCACGGCTTCGCAAAATACGGAGCGAAATCGTGGTGCGAATTACTTCAAATCTTAGCATTGATGGAAATTTTAGGATAGCAACGCCATCCAAAAGCGCCTTTCGGACGTTGCGTGACGCGCTTAGTTGCGAGCAATTCCCAACTAAGCGTCAAGAAATATTATCGGCCCCGCAAATATGATTTTGGATTGACTGGCTTGCCGTTCTTATGCACTTCAAAGTGCAAATGCGGGCCGGTGCTCCAACCTGTCGAACCAACATTGCCGATATGCTGCCCGGCTTTAACGGGTTGCCCGGCGCGCACATTGAGCTTGCTGGCATGGCCGTAAAGCGTGGCAACACCATCGCCGTGATCCACAATCACCGTATTGCCGTAAGCTTTTTTCCAACCGGAAAACAAAACTTTGCCTTCACGCGCGGCGCGGAACGGCGTGCCCTGGCGCGCTGCCACATCCGCTCCGGTGTGCAGTTTGCGACGGCGCAAAATTGGGTGATAGCGCATACCGAAACGAGAACTGAGGCGTCCACGCACCGGCAGGCAAAAGCCACCGCCATCGTGCGAATGGCTGGCATGAGGCGCTGTTTGCACACTTTCTCGCAAACTGTCGTTTCCACTACCCAGAGGCCGCATCGTATCGTAATACGCGATTTCCCGAATCGGCATGGGACGTAATGAGCCGCCGGGGCCAAGCGGCGCGCTTCTCATTTCGCGCGCCACGCGACGCATCTGGCGCGTGCTGCGCGCTGAATTGGCACGCGAAGAGTGAAATGGTCGCGATTGGCTGGCAATGGCGCTGCGTCGTGCCGATAAAGAACCGATTAAATCCTCAATTTCGCGCGCCGATTGCTCCTGCGCCTCGGCATAGGCCAAAAGCGCATAACGATTGGAATTTAGCTCGCGCAAAGTTGCTTGTTGAGAATAGGCAGCGCTGGCAACGCGCATCCGTTCGCGGTTGACCGCGCGGGCCAAACGGGCGCGCTGTGCCCACTCAGCCATCAAAAGGTTTTGCATCCGCTGCAATTCCTGGCGGTCTTGCTTTAATTGCGCTTGCAGTTCAGCATCGCGCCGCGCTACGGCATTGAAATAATAAGCGCGCCGCGCCAAATCATTTAGGCTGCGGGCGCTCAGCATCAATTGCACGTAACTCAGACGCCCCGTGCGCTGCATTGAAGCCAAACGCCGGCCAAGCAATTTGCGGTGGGCGTTGTAACGCTTGTTTGCCACGCGCACTTCACGGCGCGTTTGCACTAATTTACGTTCGGTTACATCTAACTGGCGGCTGAAATTCTGATGCACTTCGGTGGCTTGCAAAAGCGCGCGTTGGGTGTCTTCCAATCGGTCATAAATTGCGGCTTTTTGACGATTGATACCGGCTGCCTGGGCACGGGCGTGTGAAGCCGAACCACGCTTTTCAGAGCGCTCACCCCACAAAGAGCCGATAGCGTTGCGCAGTCGCGAAAGCACACTGGCCTGGGCGGGCGCAAAGGAATTGAGAACCACACAAGCCCCAACTACCAGAAAAGCAGCGCGGGATGAGCGGTAAGTTTTGAAATGAGGAGACGACTCAGACGATGCGGCGCGAATAGAGAATTCGGACAAGCGCATGATGAAAACAGATTAACCTAACGGTTAAAACCGAACTAAAACGAGTGAACTAATTTTAACGCAGAGGAGCTATGAAAAACACCTTTGAGAGCCTCTTATTTAAGAAATTTGCCGAATCGAGGCACTATTTTGGCTTTGGGCATTGACAAAATCTCGTTTTCGCGCTTACAATTGCGGTGTTGCTCCGCTGAAAAGCAAAGGGGAGTAGCGGCCAATATAACGTTAATTGGTGAGCGGATTCGTCAGGACGGCACAAGGAACATCAACTTTGGCCCGGATTCGCACCCTGAAAAAGATTCTCTTCAAAAGATTTCTTCAGGCGCAAGACCTTCGCAAAAGATGAATGTGTTTATAACACGTTTATTTTGTGAATGGTCTTGCGCCTTTTTGTTTTTAGCGGGCGAAAAAGGAGATTGATTATGTTGGGACTGATTACAGCAGCGCTGATTGCCCTGGTCTTTTTCGTGCTCAGCGTGCGTCTGGACAACGGGCAAAGCGTTACTTCAGGCGCTAAAAAGGCATCTCTGGGCGGCGCCTCATCGGGCGCCTTACAAGTGCGAAGACCGGGCCTGCTCGTCTTAGGTTTGGGCCTGGCCCTGTGCGGCCTGCGTTTCACCAATGCTTCTTATCTCAGCGTGCCCGCCGCGCATGTCGCAGCGGTTTACGACCCTCTGCGCGGCGGTGTGCAAGCGCGCCACTTACCCGAAGGCATTCACTTTGTAGCGCCCTGGTGGACAACGCAAATCTTTCGCGTGCAAACCCAGGAATATACCATGAGCGCAACACGCACTGAAGGCAGTGTTATCGGCGATGACTCTATCATGTGCCAGACCAACGAAGGCTTAGGGCTGAAACTGGAAGTTACTGTTCTGTTCCACATCAACCCGACGGCGGTTCACACGCTCTGGCAAAACGTGGGAGGTGCAGCCGAATATCAAGGCATTTTAGTGCGGCCTTACACGCGCAATGCCATTCGCATGGTTGTAGCGCGCTATTCGGTCGTAGATGTCTATGGCGCGCGGCGCCAGAAAATTGAGCGCGAAATTACGGCCCAGGTAAAACAGGCTTTCGCTTCCAAAGGCCTTGAACTGGAAAATGTGCTCTTACGTAGCGTCGAGTTCGCTAATCCTGAATTCGCGCAGGCCATCACTGATAAGCAAGTGTCGCAGCAACAAATCAATACCGAAATGCAAAATCTACAGCGCGCTCGTATCGAAAAGCAAACGACTGTCGCGCAGGCCAGGGGCGAAGCCAGTGCCATTGCCAAGCGTGGCGCGACACTGCGGCAAAATCCCGAAGTCGTGCAATTTGAAATGGCGCAAAAAATTGCGCCGCGTGTGCGCTCGTTGTATTTATCACCTGACTACATCCCGGCTCTGCCGCGCAACACACAACCCGGTCGAGGAGGACGCTAACCATGCGCGATACATTTTCACTTTTAATCTTTTTTCTTATCATCGCTTTGGTCATCGGCTTTGGCAACACCGACGATGCGCGCAAGCGTTTAATTAGCCGCGCACCCATCGGCATATTCTTAGCCTTCATCACGCTGATGCTGCTTTCGCGTTGCTGGGTCGAAGTGCCGGTTGGTAACGTCGCGGTGCGCTTCAATCCGTTCGCCGGCGGCATTCAAAAAGAAGAGCTTGCCGAAGGCTGGCATCTGATTTTACCGTGGGAAACCGCGCATCCTTTTAACATCCGCACGCAGGCTTACTCTATGACCGGACAAGGTGATGAGGCCGGCACGACAACCGATGACGCCATGGCATCCCAAACCAGCGAAGGCTTGCGCATCAAAGTGGATGTGACGGTTCTATTTCACATTGGAGCACAGGGAGCCGACCAATTATGGCGCAGTGTGGGGCCGGATTACATCAATACTATCGTGCGGCCTTCGGCGCGCAATGTGGTGCGCCTCGTCGTGGCGCGCTATCCAATTATGGAGGTTTATTCCAATGCCCCGGCCAATGTAAACGCCGGTAATAAGGAAGGCATTTTGTCATTTCCCGGCAAGCGTCAGGAAGTTGAAGACAAAATGTTCGCCGAACTCAAACCCAAGTTGGCCGAAAAAGGCATCGAACTCGAAAAAGTCTTGTTGCGCAACGTGACTTACGAAGCGCCGGATTTTGAAAAATCCATTGTGCAAAAACAGGTCGCGCAGCAATCGGTCATGACCCAGCAATACCGCCTGCGCATCGCGCAAATTCAAGCCCAGGCGCAGGTGGAACGCGCCACAGGTCAGGCCGAAGCGATTCGTTTGCGCGGCGGCGCGCTTCGCCAAAACAGCGCCGTTACCGGCCTTGAATTCGTGCAAAAATTGCCCGATGATGTCGAGGTGCGCATTATGCCCGGCGGCACCATCGCCATGATACCCGCACCGGAGAACCGGCCCTTGGCCACGCCGCAAGGAGCGCCACAAGGAGCGTCGAATCCCGGCGGAAGTGCCACACCATGACGGGTCAATAACCAGTGATTACGTTAAGATGAGAAGCACAATTTTCCCAGCGAAAGGATGAAACAAATGCGTTTGAACTACAAAAACACCACTTTAAAAATTTCTTTGTGCGGCGCCGCCGGCCTAAGCCTTTTTTCCGGTTGCGGCCCCAAAGAAGAAGTCGTCACCGTTCCCACCAATGAAACCGTCATTGTAAAAAACCCGACGCCCGCGCCCGGCAAGATCACGATTGAAAGCAAGCCGGTCGTCATTGAAAAAGCCACCACGCCGCCGGTCAGGACGGAAACCAAAACGACAACCAAAGTAACGGATAAAAAACCATCCGCCACAAAGGCGCCTACTAAAGCGCCAACGACAGCGCCGACACTTCCCGAACCGGCAGCAACTAAAGAACCGGCAAAAACAACTACGAAAACAACCATAAAGACAACCGGAAAATTAGTGCCGATTCCCAAAGTCGCCACGCGCATGATCGTTGAAGACATCAAAGTCGGCAGCGGCGCTGCCGCCCAACCAGGTAATCGCGTCTCGGTGCATTACACCGGCACTTTAACGGACGGCGCCCAATTCGATTCGTCGGTAGGGAAAGCCCCTTTTAACTTCAATCTCGGCGCGGGACAGGTCATTCAGGGTTGGGATAATGGCGTGATCGGCATGAAAGTCGGCGGCAAGCGCCGCTTGATTATTCCCGCTGATATGGGCTATGGCGAACAAGGTTCACCTCCCGTAATTCCACCAGGCGCAACATTGGTTTTCACCATTGAACTATTGGAAGTGCAGTAAAAGTAAAAGAGCGGTTGAGAAATTTCTCAGCCGCTCTTTTTTAATCAATGATAACTTTGCCGTTTTTATCTCGATGCGCCGTCACGCGCGGGATGCGATGTTCGGGTAAATTGGCCGCCGTGCCGCCTTTTCGCGATTGGCCCTGACGCCTGACGGACACGCTTTTGCCACTGCGCCCAACGACGCGCGGCGGCAGTTGGCCGCCCGGCAGAACACGAACCAGACCGTTTTTATCTTGCGTAACGCCCTGGGCGCTTGCCTGCGATTTCGCCAAAGGAACGCTTCGCACCATCACACCCGGATAAGCGCCGGGCACAAAACCTTCGTTTTGCGCTTTGACTAAAGGGGTATTGCTCGTCTTATTTGCAGCCACCGGCCTCTGATTGGCGGCCCATAACAAGCCGCCCCCGACAATGGCGGCAACGGAAAGAGTAATTAGAATTGGCTTTAAATTTTGGTTCATGGCGTAAGTCCTTCTTAATTTAGATGCAGTTTGGCTCAAATTCGGGCCAAAGCGCAAAAGTAAATGGTCCTTTTGCGAGGCTCGATTAGGAATGGATAAACCGCTTGAGAGTGTTTGTCATTCCCGCGCCGGGTG